>JAEZHG010000203.1 GCA_023436945.1 Pseudomonadota bacterium
CAGTCTGACCATCACGCCCGAATAGGCTTCGCCCAGTTCGTTCGAGGCACCGATGAACAGCATCGACACAGACGACACACGACCGCGCATGTGATCCGGCGTGGCAAGCTGGATCAGGGTTTGGCGCACGTTCACACTGATCATGTCTGCCGCGCCGCCGATTAACAGCACCAAAGCCGACAGCCAGACGATCTTCGACAGGCCAAAGATAATGGTGCAGACACCGAAAACAGCCACGGCTGCAAACATCCATGTGCCGCCATTCTTCTGGATCGGATAGCGGCTGAGCCACAGCGCCATGACCAGCGCGCCCACACCGAAGGCCGCACGCAGGAAGCCAAAACCCATCGCCCCGACGTGCAGAATGTCGCGCGCAATGTTCGGGGTCTGAAGCGCCACGCCCGCGAACAGCACCACAACCAGATCAAGCGAGATGGCACCCAGCACGATCTTGGTCTTCCACACATAGTCGAGACCTTCCTTCACCAGAGCGACGGGCGAAACCTTCGGTCCCACCTCGGGCTTGCCGGAGGTCTTGATCAGCAGGAAGCAGGCGATGGCCACAAGGAACAAAGCCGCCGATGAGGCATAGGCCAGCGGCACCGTCATACCCACGATCACCCCGCCCAGCGCAGGGCCAGCGATAGCCCCCGTCTGGAAAGCGATAGACTGGGCCGCGATGGCTGCCGGAAGCGCCTTGCGACCCACCACCATCGGCAGGAAGGCCTGCGACGCCGGAGCCAGAAACGCCCGCGCGGCACCGAACACAGCCGCCACAGCCAGCAGCCCCCAAAGCGGCGGCGAGCCATGCAGCGCCATAGCCAGGAAGATACCCGCGCACATCATCTCGACGATGATGGACAGGGTCACCGTATGTTTGCGGTCTCGCCTGTCAGCCATGGCACCGGCCGGCAGGGTAAAGGCCAGCAGCGGCAGAAACTGGCAAAGACCCACCAAGCCCAGATAGAGGCTGGCCTGTTCAATCGGATGGTCGCGGCGGGCGATCTCATAGACCTGCCACAACAGGGCCGAGGACTGGATCTGGATGGCCAACACGGCCACCACACGGCCCAGCCACAACAGTTTGAAATCGCGGATGCCCCACGGACTTGTGGTCTCTTCGGAGGCAGAAACAGGCTCGGGCGGCGTGGTTGGGGTCGTCACGAAGCAAAAATCTCTAAATCGGGAGGCTTATCGAGTGATAACGCTCTTCTCGGCGCTGCTATCCCTGCCTAAAGCATGATCCTATGAACACCGCATCACATTCCGTCATCGATCCTGTCGAACTGACCCGCGCCCTGATCCGCCGCCCGTCTGTGACCCCCGCAAACGAGGGCGCGATGGAGGTGCTGGAAAAGGCGCTGACGGACATGGGCTTCACCTGCCGCCGCATGGAGTTTTCCGGCCCGAGCGGTGAAGGCGATGATGCGCCGATCATCAACCTCTATGCCCGTCGCGGCACGGCCTCGCCCAACATCTGTTTTGCAGGCCACACCGATGTGGTGCCGACGGGCGCGTCCGAGCAATGGACCACCGGACCGTTCGAGGGCGAGACCCGCGACGGCATCCTTTATGGCCGTGGGGCCGTGGATATGAAGGGTGGCATCGGTGCGTGGGTTGCGGCCCTGTCGCGCCATCTGGCCGAGGGAGAGGTTGAGGGCTCGCTGTCCCTGCTGATTACGGGCGACGAGGAAGGCCCCGCCCTTCACGGCACCAAGCGCGTGGTCGAGACCCTGATGGAAGAGGGCGAGGTCATCGACGCCTGTATCGTCGGCGAGCCGTCCTCGTCTGCGCAACTGGGCGATATGATCAAGGTTGGCCGCCGCGGCTCGATCAACAGCTGGTTCACCGTCCACGGAAAACAAGGCCACGTCGCCTATCCGGAACGAGCCGCCAATCCGGCCCCCGTCATCGCCAAGCTGATGAGCCGACTGACAGATCACGTGCTGGATAATGGCTATCCGGAGTTCCCGCCCTCGAACCTCGAAGTCACCACCATCGATATCGCCAATCCGGCCACCAACATCATTCCGGCCAAGGCCTTTGCGCGCACCAACATCCGCTTTAACCCCAACCATACTGGGGCGGCTCTGGCAGAGTGGATGACCAAGGAGGCGGGCGCACTTCAGGCCGAAACCGGCCTTCGCATCGACGTCGAGCACAAGATTTCCGGCGAAGCCTTCCTGACCCAGAACGAGGCCTTCATCACCGCCGTTCAGGATGCGGTAGAGAAGGTGACGGGCCGCCGCCCCGAGGCATCGACCACGGGCGGCACCTCGGATGCGCGCTTCATCCGATACATGACCCCTGTGCTGGAACTGGGCCTTGTCGGACAGACCATGCACCAGATCGACGAACGCGTACCGGAGCAGGAACTGCGCGATCTGGCCGATGTCTATCAGGAAGTGATCCGCGCCCTGTTTGCCTGTCTGAAGGCTTAAAGCAGGCCCGAGAGGAAGGCGGTGGCCGATGCATGGTCACCGCGCCCGCCCCTGAACACAGCAGACATCGACGCCCCGCCATAGGCTTCGGCGCGGGTAAAGGTCGGATCGGAACTGCGCCCCTCATCCAGCAGCGCCAGACCGACAATATCACGCGGCCTCATACCTACAGCCGAGAGATAGCGTCTGTCGGCCACGCAAAGCAGGGCCATATCCGCCCCCTCGCCCATGCCCCACAGCGCGATGCGTCCATCCAGCGCAAGCTCGTCCAACCGCCCGTTTAAGTAGCCAATGGCGCAGGCCACATCGGATGTGTGCGCCATAAAACCATGTCGCCCTTCGCGGCGGTCGGTCACCGCGACGCTGATCCCCCGACGCACCAGATCGCGCGCAGTCGGCATCAGGCTGGAGCGCGACTGCCCCCTGTCCGGCACCATAACGACGACAGGTTTTGGTCCCTCTCCACGGCCATGCAAAAGCAGCAGGCTATTGCGGCTGTACGGTCCATAGATGTGGCGGGTCTGGCCCATGGCCGAGGCAGGGGCGATCAGGGCCAGCGCCCCTGTCGCCAGACACAATCCGCGTCGCGTAACCCCGATAACTGCCATCCGCCCTATAGGAACGAGCCACCTGGTCGAGGCAAGAAAAAAGGGCGCACGGGATAGACCCGCACGCCCCCTTTTTAAATCAGGACAGTCTGAAGCTTATTTATTCAGGTGCTTGTCCAGCCAGCCGAACACTTCGTTGTGCCACTGCTGGCTGTTGGCCGGTTTGAGGACCCAGTGGTTCTCGTCCGGGAACATCACGAAGCGGCTCTCGATCCCGCGACGCTGAAGCGCGGTGAAGGTCGACAGGGCTTGCGAGGTCGGGATGCGGAAGTCCAGATCGCCCTGAATGACCAACATCGGGGTCTTCCAGTTCTGGACGTGGTTGACCGGATTGAAACGCTGGTAGCCTTCCGGATTTTCCCAAGGCGTGCCGCCGTATTCCCACTCGGTGAACCACAGTTCCTCGGTGCCATAGCCCATGCCCATGATGTCGAAGACACCGTCATGGTTCACGAGGCATTTGAACTCGTCGGACCAGTTGCCGGCGATCCAGTTGATCATGTAGCCGCCGTAGGACGCACCCAGCGCACAGGCATTGTTGCCGTCGACAAAGTCATAGTTGGCTTTGACGTGGGCCCAGCCCTTTTGCAGGTCTTCCAGCGGGCGGTCGCCCCAGTGCTGGCTGATGGAGTCGGTGAACTCTTGGCCGTATCCGGTCGAGCCGTGGAAATCGATCATCACCACCGCATAGCCAGCACCTGCATAGGTCTGGGCATTCCAGCGGAACGACCACGCATTGCCGAACGAGCCTTGCGGACCGCCGTGGATGAGGAAGGCGACCGGATACTTCTTACCGGCCTCATAGTTGGCAGGCTTGATGACGTAGCCGTGGACGGTCTCGTTGTTCCAGCCCGGGAAGTTGAACTGTTCGAACTCGCCGAACTTCTTCTCATCCAGCTGCGGGTTCACATTGGTGATCTGGCGCGGCATCTCGCGGCCACGGAACGACTTCACATAGAGTTCCGACGGACGGGTCAGGCTGTCCATCGACAGGACAAAGCCCGTGTCGGTCAGTTGCACCGCGCCCACGTGACCTGCGCCCGTGAGCGGCACCACCGTGCCATTGCGGGTGTCGATCTGGAACAGCTTGGTATTGCCGACATCGCCAGCGGTGACGAACAGGCTGTTGCCATCCTTGGACCACGTCAGGCTGTCAGCCGAACGGTCCCAGTTGGCGGCGATCTGGCGGGTCTGGCCGGTGGCCACATCGCGCAGGAAGATCGAATATTTGTCAGCCTCGAAGCCCGGACGCTCCATGGCGCGGTAAGCCAGCGTCTTGCCATCCGGCGAGAAGACCGGACCCGTATCCCATGCCGGATTGGCTTCGGTCAGGTTGGTCAGTTCACCCGGTGCCGAGGTGGCGACTTGGTAGAGGTCGAAGTTGGTGCTCCACGGCTCGGAGTTGCCAGCCTTGCGGGCCGAGAAGACCACCGAGCGGCCATCCGGCGTGAAGGTGAACTCAGATTCGTCACCAAACGGCTTGGACGGAGTATCGCCATCAAAGCCCTTGGTCAGCCATACAGGAGCGTGGGCATTGGCGCCGAGGCCCACCATGAACAGGTGGTTCTGGGTGTGGTCGTTCCACGTATCCCAGTGACGCACGAACATGCGGTCATAGACCTTGCCGGTCGACTTGCGGGCCTCTTCCTCGGCACCGCGTGCGATCGAGGCTTCAAGGCTGTCAGCAGTCGGATAGACGGCCAGCGATACAACGACGGCATCGCCCTGGTCATTGATGCGGAAAGCGTTCACATCCAGCGGCAGGTCGGTCAGTTGCTCTGCCGTCTGGCCCTTGTCGCGCGAGGCCCAGACCTGCGACTTACCCGAGCGCGAGGAGGTGAAATAGAGGGTGCCGTCCTTGCCCCAGACGGCCGAGGAAGCGCCGCCGTCCGAGATCGGAAGACGGGTGGCCTCGCCATTGCCCTTCAGGCTCTGGATGAACAGGCTAGACGAGCGACGGTTCTGGGCCACATCGGTGGTGGTGACCGAATAGACCACCCATTCGCCATCCGGCGACACCTGCGGATTACCCAGACGGTTGGCCGGGATCATGTCCTGATAGGTAAAGGCCGAACCCGCCTGTGCCGTCGCATTGGCGGCAGTTGCAGGGGCTGGGGCCATTTCCGCCATCGCAGGGGCGGCGGCGGTCAGGAGAGCTGCGGCACTCAGGCCGCAAAGAAGATGGGACAGGCGGCGCATGGGCGCTCCCTCTTGCTGGGAAAGTCAGGCCTAAGGCCTAACACCCGATACGCCGCCCGCAAAGCCTCGGTTTACTGGGCAGGGGCCGTATATTTGGCCGTCCAGTCGAGGATTTCCTGCTGCCAGTTCACCCACGCCTTGGGTTCAAGCACCCAGTGGTTGGCATTCGGCACGTGGACAAAGCGGCTGTCGATCTCCAGACGCTGCAGCGCCGAGAAGGTCGCCAGACCCTGTTCCATCGGCACGCGGAAGTCGCGCGAACCATGCAGAACCAGCATCGGCTTCTTCCAGTTGCCGACATAGGTTTCGGGGTTCTGGGCATCATAGACCTCCTTGCGGTCCCAGGTGCTGCCCTCGAACTCGTGGATGAAGGTGGCGGTGTCCATGGCGTTCATCAGCTGCGGCACGTCAAAGACGCCCGCATGGTTGACGAGGCACTGCCACGGCTCGTTCCACTGGCCCGCAATCATATTGACCATATAGCCGCCGTAGGACGCACCCAGCGCGCACGAACGGTTGGCATCGATGAAGCTGTTATTGGCGACTGCCGCTTCCCAACCCTTGCGCAAGTCTTCCAGCGGGCGGGTGCCCCAGTTGGAGTTGATCGCGTCGGTAAAGGCCTGACCATAGCCCGGCGAGCCGTGGAAATTGATCATAACCACCGCATAGCCCGCGCCGGTATAGACCTGCGGGTTCCAGCGATAGGACCAGCTTTCCGTCCATGGCGACTTCGGACCACCGTGGATCAGATAGACAGCCGGATATTTCTGGCCCTCGACATAGTTCACCGGCTTGAAGACCCAGCCGTGGACCTCTTCACCGTTCCATCCGGCAAAGCGGATTTCATCCGGACGCGACGGACGGATCGAGGCCATAACCTCGGCATTGTGTTGGGTGATCTGGCGGGTCTGGCCGTTCTTGATCACGAACAACTGCGTCGGAGAGGTGAAGCTTTCGTGGGCATAGACGACGGTGCCGGCCACCTCGTCATACTCGTTCACAGAGCCGATATCGCTGAGGGCGCGCACATCACCGGTGCGGGCGTCGATCTCGAACAGGCGCGCCTGACCGACATCCGAGGCGGTGGCATAAAGGGCGCGACCGTCAGAGCGCCACGTCAGGCTGCCCGGACCACGGTCCCAGTTGGTGAGGGCGCGCGCACCCGAACCATCGGCATTGCCGATCATAACCACAGGCTGGTCACCGCCGACGTTTTCACGACCACCGGCCAGCCATGCGAGGCGACGGCCGTCGGGCGACAGGACAGGATTGTGGTCCGGTGCCGTATTCGAGGCCGTCAGATTGACCGGAGCGCCACCCGTCAGGGGAATGCGATAGATGTCGTTATTGTTGGTGAAGGCGTTGCGGTCGCCCAGTAGCTTGGTGCTGACAAGGATCGCACCGTCGCGGGTGAACTCGATACCACCGACGCCAAAGTCTGCATCGAGACCTTGGGTGAGGCTTCGGGCCGAACCCTCTGCAAGGCCCGAGGCGTTCAGCGGCTGGACCCAAAGATGCGATTTCTTGCCATCGTACCAGCGGTCAAAGACGCGCAGCGGCATACGGTCATAGACGGTCTGGGTGTCCTTGGCCGCGGCATCGCTGCGGGTCTTGGTGCATTCCAGCGTGTCACAGTCGCTAAAGACCGAAATACCCAGAACCAGCGAGCGGCCATCCGGCGCAATGCGGAAACCCGAGACGCCGACCGGAAGGCTGGTCACCTGAGCGGCGGCATTGCCATCCGCATCGGTGCGCCAGACCTGATTGGAGCCGCCGCGCGACGAGGTGAAATAGATCGAGCGGCCATCAGCGGCCCACTCCGGCGACGATGCGCCACCCTCGGATACAGCCAGCTTGCGCGGCTCGAAGCTACCGTCGGTGCTCGCCAGCCACAGGGCCGAACTGGAACGGTTGGCGTTGTAGTCAACACTTGCGACCACATAGACCACGCGCTTGCCATCGGGCGACAGGGTCGGAGACGAAACGCGGTCCATGCTGGCAAGCGTCTTCAGACCCAGACCACCCTCGACCGTGTGTTCGGTATTTGCCGTCGCAGCAGCAGGTGCCGCCGCGTCCTGGCCTTGCGCCCACACCGGCGAGGTCGTCGCCATCACGGCCACCATCGCGGTCGCCATCATCCATTTTGCACGCATCAGCCTGCCCCCTCTAAAATACAGATGTTCTGTGTAACAGACATGGCCGCTTCGCCAAGTCGCTTGCCGTGGGCTGCGACTACGGCGACAAACAACCCATGAGCCAAAGCGCCCCCCACATTGTCGATGTGCTGATTGCCGAACGCGCGCCGCGCCTGACGCAATCATGGTCGTGGCCGATGGTCAGGCCTGTGCTTTACAGCGTGCTGGGCTATCCCAAGGCGGTGGCCATGAGCGACGCCATGGCCGATCTGTCGGGGGCAAAGGCGCTGGAATATATGTCCGCGCTGCTTCGACTGAAGGTCGAGGTAAAGGGGTTGGAGAACCTGCCCGCAACGGGGCGCTGTGTGGTGGTGTGCAATCATCCGACAGGTATTGCAGACGGCATCGCCATGTATGATGCCATCCGGCGGGTGCGCGATGATGCCATCTTCTTTGCCAATGCCGATGCGCTTCGCGTCTCTCCACGCCTCGCCGAGACGATCATTCCGGTCGAGTGGGTTCACGAGAAGCGCACCCGCGAGAAAACCCGTCACACCCTGACTGCCGCCAAACAGGCCTTTAACGAGGAACGCTGCGTTGTCATGTTCCCGTCAGGGCGTCTGGCGCGCGTTGAGAAGGGTGTTCTGGTGGACGAGCCATGGGAAAGCTCGGCGGTCTCTCTGGCCCGCAAGAACTGTGCCCCCATTGTTCCCGTACATATGACGGGACCGACCAGCCGCCTGTTCCATCTGTTTGACAAGTTTTCGCGCGAACTGCGCGACGTGACGCTTTTCCACGAACTGCTGAACAAGGAAGGCCAGACCTTTGGCCTGACTTTCGGAAAACCTGTCACAACAGACCAGTTGGACGTTGACGCAGACCGCGCCACGCTACAGCTAAAGACCTATATCGAGCGGGACCTTTCCGCCCAGCCTGACGCCCCGTTTTAAAGTATGAAAATCCATCTCGCCGATGCCGAGGCCACGACACGCCTTGGACAGACCCTCGCCCCCTTGCTGCAAGCGGGTGACACTGTGCTGCTCTACGGGCCGCTGGGTATGGGCAAGTCCACACTGGCGCGCGGCCTGATCCGCGCCCTGACC
>JAEZHG010000228.1 GCA_023436945.1 Pseudomonadota bacterium
CGCAAAATGATCAACTTCAAGATCTAGGGCCGGGTTATGGACTTTGTATCCTTCATCACGAACCCGCAGAACCTGCTGACGATCTTGATCGCAGTGGCGGCCTTCGCCTCGATCTTTACGCTCATCAGCGGCATGGGCAGTGGCCCGAACCTCGAGAAGCGCATCAAGCATGTTGCCGAGCGGCGCGAAGACCTGCGTCGTCGCTCGCGCAATGCCATGGCCCAGCAGAACAATGCAGCCAACCTGCGCCACACTGACGAGGGCTTCCAAAAGCGCGTCGTTGACCGCCTGAATCTGTCGCGACTGCTGGAAGACCCCAAGGTCACCGAGCAGATCATGCAGGCCGGTTTCCGTGGATCGCAGCCGGTTACGACCTTCTACTTCTTCCGCTTTGCCACGCCATTCGTTTTCCTGGTTCTGGCAGTGATCTACGTCTTCCTGATCGGCAATCTCGAATGGCCGTTCATGATGAAGCTGTTGTTCGTGACCGGCGCTTTCGTTGCGGGCTTCTATGCGCCGAACATCTACCTCTCGAACCGTATCCAGAAGCGTCGCCAAAGCATTATGGAGGCCTTCCCCGATGCGCTTGATCTGCTGCTGATCTGCGTGGAGTCGGGTATGTCGATCGAGGCGGCCATCAACAAGGTCAGTCAGGAAATCGGCAGCCAGTCGATCGATCTGGCCGAAGAACTGACCCTGATGTCGGCGGAGCTGTCCTATCTTCCGGACCGCCGCATGGCCTATGAGGGTCTGGCAAAGCGCGTGAACCATCCGGGCGTGAAGTCTGTGGCTGTGGCCATGACGCAGGCCGAGACCTACGGCACGCCGCTGGGTCAGGCCCTTCGCACCATGGCCAAGGAAAACCGCGAGCTTCGTCTGGCGGCTGCCGAGAAGAAGGCGGCGGCCCTGCCGGCCCAGTTGACCGTGCCGATGATTATCTTCTTCCTTCCCGTTCTGTTCGTGGTCATTCTGGGACCTGCGATCATGAGCGTGATGGATGTGATGAACGGCCGATAGGGCGAGCACTCGCAACCAAACGGACAATAAAAAAGGGCCTCTTCGGAGGCCCTTTTGCTTATGCGATCTTGCTCTCGACCAGAGCTTTCAAACGCTCGTTGATCGTCTGGATCGCAGGGCGGATCTTGGAGCGGTGCTTGTCGTGGTACATCTCGCCACGCAGACCCGAGAATAGAATGCCATTGGTCAGGATCGAGGCATTGTTCTCAAGCGGTTCGATCTCGAAGTAGCGGGTCGTGCGGAACAGGAAGCCACGGTTCTCGGTCCAGATCAGTTGGCCGCAGGGTTCCCATTCGCCGACCGTGGCCTGAACCGTGCGCTCGGGGAAATCCGGAAAGGCCTCGGTAAAGCCCAGCGGTGCGCTGAACCCGAGCGAACCCTTGAGGTCTTTCTCGAAGGGGTTCCAACGGTGCCAGTTCTCAAGGTCGGCGATGACGTCCCAGATCTGCTCTGAGGAAGCGCGCACGCCAATACGGTTCTCGATGCGGGTCGTTTGCATGGGCAAGGATTTGGCACGCCCTTGGTCTCAACGGAAGAGGGCTTGCACCTGAACCACAAAAACAAAGCCCGTTTGGATCGGAAATCCAGCTTTGGCGTTTGTAACGAAAGGTCAATGTCAGGCTGGAGATAGTCATGAGCCGAATACCTATCGATTTGCCGCCGGAACCCTATCCGCGCCGCAACCGCAATAATAAGGGCGGCAGTATGCTGTCGCTGCTGATCATCTTCGCGGCTATTTTCGCCGTGACCTATCTGGTGCTTGAATTCCTCTAGCGGTGTCGGGACGGGACGGCTAATCCGGTCCGCGTTCTACCTTTGAGGTTCATATGATCCAGCGTTTCCAATCCGACCCGCGCATGCGCCAGGCCGTTGTGCACAATGGCGTGGTCTATCTGGCCGGTCAGGTCGGCGAAACCCACGAGGACGTGGCAGCCCAGACCCGCACCGCGCTGGCTGAAATCGAAGCCCTGCTGGCCGAGGTCGGCAGCGACAAGTCCAAAATCCTGATGGCGACCATCTGGCTGGCCGATATTGCCGATTTCGAAGCCATGAACTCGGTCTGGGATGCCTGGGTGGATAAAGCCAATCCGCCAGCCCGCGCGACGGGCGAGGCCAAGCTGGTGGCACCGGAATACCGTGTCGAAATCATCGTGACGGCTGCGGTATGATTGACGACCGCGCCGAACTGGAGCGCTTCCGCGCTGCCCGCGTGACTGCCCTTTACCGTCTGGACCTGATTGAAAAAGGTGCCCAGATCCATTACGAGGACGGCACCCCCGTAGATATGAAGTCCGAGGCCCAGCGTCTCAAGGATCAGGTGGCAGATATGGATCGCCGTATCCGCCGCCTTGAAGAGAAGCTGAAGCTTAACTGATTTTCCTGCTTAGCGCGTCGCAGTCTGCGGCGCGTTTTGCGTTTCAGCCGCCGTCTCTACAGGCTGAAGGCGCATCTGTGCCTTTTCAGCGGACTGCTCGACGCTGACGGCGGGCGGGTTGGCTTGGGCCAGAAGCGGGCCAAGGGCGAATGCCGCAGCCGCAGCACCGGCCAGCAGAGCCACAATCGCCACCAGACTGATCACGATCACCGGCTTGCGGCGGCGGCGGCCAATACCGGACCGCACGTGATGGACCATGATGTAGCGGCGGCCCTCGAAGGCTTCCGAACCTATAATATTATGTTGGGACATGGTGGACGCTCCCATACCGACTGGCCCGAAAAGCAGGGCGCGTCCCACACTGCGGATCGATAAGGCCAAAGCATGGCCGCAGGGTGATCGAGATTTGTCCGAACCCGAACAAACCCTGCGGCGGGATCAAGCTTGGGTGATCAGAGGCTCAGGTTCGAGACACGGCCACCGCGCGTCTGCACGCGGCGCATGATCACATTCACATCACCCTGACCGGCACGAACCGGAACGATAACGAACCAGCTACCGTCCGGAAGATTGTCGAAGGTGAAGCGGTTGGCTTCGCAGGGGACCGAGCGGACGAAAGTGCGATAGTCGGCCTGTGCATCCTCGACGGTGCGGGCACGCACTACGGCGGCCGGAAGCTGGGCGCGCTCGGTAGAACCGTAGAGGGTCTCGAAACGGGCGGTGGTGTAGGGGGTCTGCGGCGTCAGACCAGCCGAGCCAATGCAACCGAACGGCGTGCCGTTGTCGCCCGAAGCGATCTGGCCTTCGATACGGTTGGTGCCCGAGGCGCTCGACCACTGGAACTGTTCGATGCTGAAGGCCGAGGAGGCGACCGGCGGTGCCATTGGCGTTGCTGTGGCGCAGGCCGCCAGAGCCGCTGCGCCCATCAGCGCAAGGAGGTTACGAGGACGGCGGACGATGGTGTTTACGCTAATCGACATGGGGGCCTCCTTATGTGGTTGCTACGGGCATGGCCTCTAGCGGTGTGAGGTGTCAAGCTTGCGAGGTGCCGCACAGGGCGCCACAACAGGTAACCGATGCGCGAGTTGGCCCCCTCAACCATCGATTTTGCAGAACTATCTACTGGAAGATCAGCACACGATGAGTGTCACCTTTGACGATATCCGGGCCGCGCAAAAACGTATTGCGGGTCAGGTCGACCGCACGCCGGTGCGCTATTCGCGTCGCCTGTCACAAATGACTGGCGTCGATATCTGGATCAAATACGACAACCTGCATTTCACCGGATCGTTCAAGGAGCGCGGCGCACTGAACCGTCTGCTGCAACTGACGCCGGAAGAGCAGAAGCGCGGCGTTGTTGCAGCCTCGGCTGGCAATCACGCTCAGGCGCTGGCCTATCACGGCGGCCGTCTGGGTATCCCTGTGACCATCGTCATGCCCGAAGGCACGCCCTTTGTGAAAGTTGATGGCACCCGCAGTCATGGTGCTACGGTTGTGATCAAGGGCGCGGATTTCACCTGCTCGACTGAAGAGGCGCACCGACTGCGCGACGAAAAGGGTTATGTTTTCGTCTCGGCCTTTGATGACGAAGGCATTGTCCCGGGGCAGGGCGTTTGTGGTTTGGAGTTTCTGGAAGATGTTCCGGACCTTGATGCCCTGATTATCCCCATCGGTGGTGGTGGCCTGATTGCAGGTACGGCCATCGCCGCCAAGGGCATGAAGCCCGACATCAAGATTTTCGGGGTCGAAGCCGCGCGCTACCCATCGTTCACAGCCCGTCGTCGCGGCGAGCCGCCTGTCTGCACCGGCCAGACGCTGGCCGAGGGCATCGCCATCAAGGCTGTGGGGGAAATCCCGTTTGCACTGGCCGACAAGCTGGTGGACGAGGTCTTCGTCTGCGAGGAGGCGGACTTTGAGAAGGGCGTGGCGCTTCTGGCCTCACTTGAAAAGACTGTAGCCGAAGGCGCAGGGGCAGGTGGTCTGGCCGCTATCCTTGCCAATCCCGAACGTTTCAAAGGCATGAAGGTCGGCATCGAGCTGACCGGAGGCAATATCGACGCGCGTATGCTGGGAGTTGTGCTGAACCGCGAGATGGTTCGCGAAAAGCGTCTTGTGATCTTGCGCATTCTGGGCGACGACCGCCCCGGAATGCTTTCCGCCATGGCTGCGGTCATCGGCGGACTTGGCGGGAACATCATCGATGTGATCCACAACCGTCTTGCGCTGGATGTTCCGGCCAAGGGGGCGGAGTTCGACATCATGGTCGAGACCCGTGGCGCACAGCATGCCGAAGATATTGCAGAGGCCTTGAGGGATAAGGGTTATGAACTTCGCTTGGGCTAAGCCCGCACTGATTGCTGGCCTTGCCGCATTGACCCTGACCGCTTGCGGGCGCGCCGAAGCGCCGGAGGCTTCCGGCGTGGACAAGGCAGCCGTCGAGGCTGCCGATAAGTTCATGGCCGAAAATAAAAAGGCCGAGGGCGTCAAAACCACCCCGAGCGGCCTTCAAT
>JAEZHG010000271.1 GCA_023436945.1 Pseudomonadota bacterium
ATGTATGATGCTGCCGGCGGGGACGATCTGGCCAAAGCGGTTCAGCAGCTTTTCATAGAGGCTGTTGAACTGGTCGGCATGGGCAGGCAGTTCGCCGGTGGCGATCTTGTCCTCCAGCCACATCCACTGGAACACCGCCGTCTCGAAGATGCTGGTCGGGGTGTCGGCGTTGTATTCATAGAGCTTGGCCGGACCCTTGCCCTCATAGGCAAAGTCGAAACGGCCATAGAGTGACGGCGCGCGCTGGTGCCAGCTTTCGGCAACATAGTCGCGCATGTGCTCGGGGATGTCGGCCTGTTCCATCAACCGCTCGGAGCCGACGACCTCGGCCACCAGCTCAAGGCACATGGCGTGAAGCTCTTCGGTCGGTGCTTCCAGATCATCCTCGATCTGTTCCAGTGTGAAGGCGTAGGCGGCGCTCTCGTCCCAATAGGGCTGGCCATTGTCGTGACGCCAGCTAAAGCCAACGGCCTCGGCCTTCTGGTCCCAGTCGGGGCGCGGGGTGAAATGAAGCCGTTCCATCGTCAAAACCTTACGCACTAAAGCCGTGCAGTCACTGGAGTTTCGGTGATAGACGTATTTTCAGGATTCGACAGGGGGGGGGCGCCGCCTGTCTGCACCGACGGACGGGGTCTCTATGTTTGACGTAACTGCTTTTGGCACGGGCGCGCTGGCGTTCCTGATTGCCTTTGTGATGGCGGCGGGTTTCACCCTGTTGTTCAAAGTGATCTATCAGTGGGTCACGCCGTATCACGAGCGTGATCTGATCCGTCAGGGCAATATGGCTGCGGCCATCACGCTCGGTGGTGCGCTGATCGGCTATGTGCTGCCGCTGGCCTCGGCCCTGTCGCAGACCTATTCCTTTGCAGAGTTCGCCGCATGGGCGGTTCTGGCCGGTGTGATCCAGATTCTGGCCTTTGTGATCGTCAGCCTCTTTGCCTTCAAAGGCTTTGTCGAGCGCGTCGAAAAGGGCGAGATAGCTACGGGCCTCTATATGGCCTCGGTCTCGATCTGTATTGGTCTGCTGAATGCAGCCTGTATGACGGCCTGACCCATGACTGCTGATACGATGAAACAAGGCCCGATGCGCCGACTAAAACGCTCGCGTGTGCTGCATGTCAGCAGCCTGATGGCGACGGCGGGCTTTACGCTTGCGGCCTGTGGCTCGCCCGCACCGTCGGCACCGGCCTCTCCCGAAGGCGACTGGGGCGATACCACGCAAGTGGCCTATACCTCGGTCGAGGCCTGCGTCACCGCGGGTGAACCGCAGGCCGAATGCCAAAAGGCCTATGACGACGCCCGCAACAACGCGGCTACCAACGCCCAGCGCTACAGTACCAAGGAAGACTGTGAGACCACCTGGGGGCCGGGCCAGTGCGAGCAGGGCACGAACAACGCGGGCGGCTCCTATTTCATGCCGATGCTGGCGGGCTTCATGATGGCCCGCATGCTCAATAACGGCAGGCAGGCTCCGGCCCAGCCGCTGTACCGCGATTGCCGAGTGCGCAACCCTGACGGCTCCTGCCGCGAGGGCGGGCTGCGCACCGGCGGGGCTGGCTACTGGGGCCGCTCCAACGAAACCGTCAAACAAGGCGAACGCCGCACCAACCGTGCTGTATCGCGCGGTGGTTTCGGCTCCAGCCGTGGCTATTACGGCGGCTAATACGCCATAAAAAGAGGCCCGGCTTTATGGGCCTGGCCTTTATGAGCATGGGGATTGCTCCAGTTGTCGTCCCGACACGCATCCGAACGGGGCGATCCGGTCAGAAACGCTTGGTTAGCGACACGCCCCAAACACGAGGGTCGAGCGTGAAGACGTTGGTGGTCAGCATGCTGTCGTCTGGTATGAAGGTTCAGGGCTGACTGATGCCCGCCATCTGCTGACGGATGAGCGCGGCAGCATCATCGCGGTTTCAGGTGCCAGCACCACGCGCCATACTTACGGCCCCTATGGCGAGCCCGACGCATGGACTGGCCCACGCTTCCGCTACACCGGCCAAGCCGCCCTGCCGGAGGTCCAGCTCTACCACTACAAGGCACGGGTCTATGACCCGGCACTGGGCCGCTTCTTACAAACCGATCCCATTGGGTATCAGGATGATCTCAACCTCTATGGGTATGTCGCAAACGATCCCATGAACCGGACGGACCCGACGGGTTTATACGAGTGTGCGCCAAACCAGGACTGCTCTGCCTTTGAGGACGCTCGTCGCCGCGCTCACGAAGCGGCACGTAACATCGACAATGCTAAACAACGCAGGATCGCACTAGCTGCTGTTGATGCATACGGCGAACTCGGTGAGAAGAATGGCGTCACAGTTCAGATGGGTGACCTCTCGACTTCTGGCGCATCGCTCAGTGTGCGCAAAACCGATGCCGGCCTCCTTGTGACTGCGGATCTCAGCGTGAACGACGCAATTAGCCTAGTCGAAGGCGTTGCTCACGAGGGCGCGCATATCCTACAGTTCCAAGCTGGCTGGAGCGTCCGCGACACTTGGCAGAGCCGTTACAATGCCGAGTTGCCCGCCTATTACACGGGCTTTCTTGTGAGAAACAGCCTGCTCAGACAGACCCAATCAAGTCGCGAGATAGGAGGAGAAAGTCACTACCGAGCCGGCGTCGGGGCTGCTATTTCTTGTGCAAATCGCTGCCGCGATGTTCCGGAGCAATTCAGGATCAGACGTCGATGAATGGCATTCATATTGTTTTCGCTCTAATGTTGTTAGCATCAGTCGGATGCGCTCGACCGACCTCCCATAAAGAGGCCTGCAAAGCGGAACTTGTTGACATAAACTTGGCAGGACCTGACACAATTACCTTTGTTCGAGAAGCGTCGGGTGAATCCGGGTTCGCTTTTGTCACTCAAAACTGCAGCTACATGTTGCCTCTTTCTATCTCGTCTATCCCTATGGACGAACGCATTGCCTTAAACCACCAAGTGCTTGAGTTGATCAGAACCGACCCAAGTCATAAGGGGGTCGGTTTTTTCGAAGCCCAGTGCGAATGTGAATACGATGAGGTGCTTAATATTGTTCGTGCCAGTTCGATTACAAATGTTAGAATCTCTAAAATCTCTAGGGCTGATCAAATCAGATGATTTGCTAAATCACACAGCTAATCTGTGTAGGTCGCCTAGCTTACACTGTCTCGCCAAGCCAGTTCGATGCACTCGAACACTCTGAGAAAACCCGACTTGGAGACGGAAGCTGTAAGGCATGATAAAATAGATTCTCTAACCTGTTGTTACGCAACGTGTTCTGGCGATTTCACGACCTGCCCTCTTTTATAAACGTAACGTCACTGTCAGAATCTTGTCCGTAGCGGCCGGATCAGTGAGAATCCGGCATGGTTATCAGACGAAAAACCAAGCGAGGGGCGCACGAGAAGTGGCGAGTTGCCAAAGCCTGCGGCCGCCGTCAGACCAGACGTATGCCCCGCACCCTCGATCATCTCCCGGCTGGTAAGCGCGCTGAACTGGCCTTCGTGGTGGCACTGTTGACGGCGGGCTTCGACGAGCCACCACATCACATCCTCTAAGAGCGAACCAATCCCCGCTCCAATCGTCATTGCCATTGAAACCAGAAATCAATGTTGCTGACACGCTCAAGCCAAACCCGCTGCGCGTGGTTGATCTCTGCGCGGCTTTGACTTGCACGACTTTAACGGCAGACTAACTGTCCACCCTGGCCCCAACCGTCCAGTCCAACTGGCAACACCCGTCCACTTGCTTGGCATGGTGTATAGAAGAAAACATCCGCCAACGAGCTCGACGCCGAGCCCGGGCTGAACGTTTGAGCGTACACGACGCGTTGCTCCGTGCGGCGCAGCGGCACAACGACCACTATGAT
>JAEZHG010000287.1 GCA_023436945.1 Pseudomonadota bacterium
CGGCCACTCTGGTTGCCAACGTCACGGCACGTCCGGAAGTCGATCCGGAAACCATCCGTCGCCTGCTGGTCGAGCAGGTCACCGGCCGCGTCCGCTGGCGCGAGAGCATGGAGTGGATGGCGACCGAGGGCGGCGTGACCCGCTTCGTCGAAATCGGCTCGGGCAAGGTTCTGACCGGCATGGCCAAGCGCATCGCCGCCGACGCCGAGGCATTGGCGCTCAACACGCCGGAAGACCTCGAAGTCTTCGCCAAGTCACTCTGAGGCTGGCAGTAAGCTGAAATAAAAGGGGCGCTGGCCATTGGGTCAGCGCCCTTTGTGTTATCGGCTGATACCCAAGTCCGCATCCAGCGCCGTGCGCAGGTCGGCCAGCACATTGACCGAGCGGTAGGGCAGTGCCTGCATCATCAGGACGGCGGCAAAGTTGTGGGCGGGGTCGATCCACGCTTGGGTCGAGGCATTGCCGCTCCAGCCGAACTCTCCGGCGCGCTTGTGACCCTCGCGGGCGACCCAGCCGCCAAAGCCGTGACCGCCGCCAGCTGCTTCCAGTTCTGCAGGCAGGATGTCCGAGCGCATCAGTTGCGCCGTCTCCGGCTTCATTATGCGGCGACGGCCCAGGCTACCGTCATTCAGCAGCATGGTCAGGAAATCCAGATAGTCCGAAGCCGTCGAGAGCAGGCCTGACCCTGCAAACGGGATCGGCACGGGCCTGGACAGCGCCTCCGCAGAGGCAGACGGCACAGGCTGACGCACGCTGCTGTTGGCCGTGTAGGTGTAGATGGCGGCCAGACGGCGCTCGTCACCCTCGCGCAGACGCCAAACCGTATCCTGCATCGATAGAGAGTTGAGAATGCGCTGTTGCACGAACTCGGCATAGTCCATGCCTGACGCGCGCTGGATCACGACAGCCAGCACGTCGATCGACATGCCGTATTCGTAACGCGTGCCCGGCTCGAACAGCAGCGGGATGTCGGCCAGACGCTCGACCAGTTCGTCCAGAGAGGCGGGCAGGGTGCCGCCGCGCTCGCTGGTGGCCATGAAGATGCCCTGCTGGCGATAGGCACGCTGGACCGCATTGGTGCCGGTGTGGGCATAGCCAAGACCGGAGGTGTGGGTCAGCAGATGACGGATAGTCATCACCTTTTCCGCTGGTCGGGCGTTCAGATTTCGCGCCGGACTGCGGGCGACCTTCAGATTGGCAAACTCTGGGATGAAGTCGCTGACGGGCTGGTCCAGCGCGATCTTGCCTTCCTCGACCAGAATGGCGGCGGCCGCTCCGGTGATCAGCTTGGTCATCGAATAGATGCGGAACAGGGTGTCCGGATCGACGCGGGTGTAGTTGCCGAAATCGATGGTGCCGGCCTGAACGAAGGCCTGGCCTCCCTCGGGCAGTGCCACGCCGACACAAAGGCCCGGCAGACGCTGCTGGGAGACGAAGCGATTCAGCACGTCCTGCGTCAGCGGAAGGCGATCCATACCGCGAATAGGGGAATCATTTCCCGCAAAGGTGGTCGCGCAGCTGGACAGTGAAGGGGCCAATCCAACAGCTGCAGCCCCCAAAATCAGGGCACGACGATTAAAAAACAGTCCGTTGGACATGATTTGGTTTCCCTTACGGCACCTTGCACTGGCGCTGGGGGCGCGCTTCAGATAGGAGCAGCGCAAAGATTTGGCGGAGCTGAACGATATGTTCAACCTAGAAGGTAAGACGGCCCTTGTAACGGGCGCGACTGGCGGCATCGGTGGTGCCATTGCCCGCGCACTGCACGCTCAAGGTGCCAATGTGGTCCTGTCCGGCACCCGCGAGGCCGTTCTGGCCGAACTGCAGGCCGAGCTGGGCGAGCGCGCCTTCTTCGCTACGGCCAACCTGTCGGACCCTGATTCGGTTGATGGTCTGGTTGCTGCTGCCGAGGCGGCTGCGGGCGCACCGCTGGATATTCTGGTTGCCAACGCTGGCATCACCAAGGATGGCCTGCTGATGCGTATGAAAGACGAGGATTTCCAGTCGGTTATCCAGATCAACCTTGAGTCCTACTTCCGTCTGACCCGCGCTGCGGTGAAGGGCATGATGAAGCGCCGCTCGGGCCGCATCATCGGCGTGACCTCGGTCGTCGGCGTGACCGGCAACCCGGGGCAGACCAACTATTCGGCCTCCAAGGCGGGCATGATCGGCTTCTCGAAGTCGCTGGCCCAAGAGGTCGGTTCGCGTGGAATCACCGTCAACTGCATCGCGCCGGGCTTCATCGCCTCGCCGATGACCGACGTGCTGAACGACCAGCAGCGCGAGGCTATTCTGGGCCGTATTCCGGCCGGACGCCTCGGTTCGGGCGACGAAATCGCCGCCGCCGCTGTCTATCTTTCGTCTAATGAAGCCGCATACGTTACGGGGCAGACCCTGCACGTAAATGGCGGTATGGCGATGATCTAAGCGTCGCTTTCCGTGATCACTTTCGTCATCACGGAACGCAACAAACTATTTCCTTGCCCTGTGGCTGTGCTAAAGGGCGGGAATGCTCGCGGTGATGTGAGGTCCTAGGACTTGCATCGCCAAAGCTGCCGTGACACGGCGAATAACCAACCCCGCCATCACGGCGAAAACGAAACAGGCAAGAGAGACACTCATGTCCGATACCCTCGAACGCGTCCGCAAGATCGTCATCGAACAACTGGACGCCGACCCGGACAAGGTCACCGAAAAGGCTTCCTTCATCGACGATCTGGGCGCTGACTCGCTCGACACAGTCGAGCTGGTCATGGCCTTCGAAGAAGAATTCGACGTCGAAATCCCGGACGATGCTGCTGAGCACATCCAAACCGTCGGCGACGCCGTGAAGTTCATCAACGAGAAGCTGGGCGCCTAATCTAGGCCTTAGCGACCCGTTCGCACTTCAAGCTAATGGCCGCCGTGACGGACCCCTAGCGGGACCGTCCGGCGGCCATTAGTGTTTCTGGGCCTGAATCGCCCACCACGACTGAGTCGTTGCGGCTTGAGTCAGTAAGTCAGGCACCCCGATAGGCCGGGGGGCCGCTGTATTGTCAGAATAAGGAGCGCGAACCATGCGCCGCGTCGTCATTACGGGCCTCGGCCTTGTTACTCCGCTTGGAACGGGCGTCGATCACGTCTGGAAGAATCTGCTGGACGGCAAATCGGGCATTCGTCCGATCACCAATTTCGACACCGAAGGCTATGGCTGCACCATCGCGGGCGAAGTGCCTGCGGTTGACGGTCGTGGCGGCGGTGAGCCGGGTCAGGCTGGCGTGTTCGATTTCGACGCTGTTATGTCGGCCAAGGAGCGCAAGCGCGTGGACGACTTCATCGTCTTCGCCATTGCGGCTGCCGACGAAGCGCTGGCCGACGCCAACTGGAAGCCGGAAAGCGACGAGGACAAGGAAGCCACGGGCGTCATGGTTGGCGCCGGTATCGGCGGCCTTGGCCCGATTGCAGACACCGCGATTGTTCTGAAGGAACAAGGCCCGCGTCGTGTCAGCCCGTTCTTCATTCCGTCGGCCTTGATCA
The DNA here is from genome assembly GCA_023436945.1 of Pseudomonadota bacterium. Classification (GTDB taxonomy): domain Bacteria; phylum Pseudomonadota; class Alphaproteobacteria; order Caulobacterales; family Caulobacteraceae; genus Brevundimonas. The sequence goes on from JAEZHG010000287.1 coordinate 3,517, forward strand.
ACCTTGCGTCGGGCCAGATTTCGATCCGTCACGGCCTGAAAGGCCCGAACCACTCGGTGGTCACCGCTTGCGCCACGGGTGCGCACGCCATCGGCGACGCTGCCCGCATGATCGCGCTGGGCGATGCCGAGGTGATGGTGGCCGGTGGTGCCGAAAGCTCTATCGTGCCGATCGGCATTGCGGGCTTCCTGGCCTGTAAGGCCCTGTGCACCGCCTATAACGACACGCCTGAAAAGGCATCGCGTCCCTATGACCGTGGCCACGCTGGCTTCATCATGGGCGAGGGCGCGGGCATCATGGTTCTGGAAGAATACGAACACGCCAAGGCTCGCGGCGCGAAGATCTATGCCGAGGTTGTCGGCTTTGGCATGAGCGGCGACGCCTATCACATCACCGCCCCGTCGGAAGACGGCGCCGGTGGCCAGCGCGCTATGAAGGCCGCGCTGAAGCGTGCGGGCCTGCAACCTTCCGACATCGACTACGTCAACGCCCACGGCACCTCGACCATGGCCGACTGGATCGAATTGAAGGCCATCGAGCGTCTGGTTGGCGACCACGCTCCGAACGTGGCGGTGTCCTCGACAAAGTCGATGACCGGTCACCTTCTGGGCGCTGCGGGCGCGATCGAGGCGGTGTTCTCGGTTCTGGCTATCCGTGACCAGATGGTCCCGCCGACCATCAACCTCGATGATCCGGAAATGGAAACGCCGATCGACCTCGTCCCGCACAAGGGCAAGGCGAAGAAGGTCGATGTGGCCATGTCCAACTCGTTCGGCTTTGGCGGCACCAACGCTGCCGTGATCTTCAAGAAGGTGGGCTAAGTGTCCAAGGCTCCGTCGCGTCGTCCCGCTCCCAAGAAGGCCCCGCGTCGTCCGGCAGGACAGAAGGCGGCGCGTTCGAGCCTTGGCATTGGACTGATTACTGCGGGTGGCACATTGGGATTGTTCCTGATGGCCGCCCTGATCGGCCTGTGGGCCGTCTATTGGGGCCCCGGTCCCAAGGCCGAGGGTGATGCCCAGGCCACTATCGTGACCCTGCCGTCAGGCGCGGGGGTCTCGGCTATCGCGGCAAACCTGAAACAGGCGGGTGTGATCCGCTCGACGGACTTGTTCCGCGCTGCCATCACCCTGAAAGGCGCGGACCGTAAAATCCGCGCAGGCGAATATGAGGTGCCGTCGGGTGCCTCGTTGTCGAAGGTCGTGGGCATCCTGATCGAGGGCAAGTCGGTTCGCCACTATGTGACGATCCCCGAAGGCTGGTCCTCGGCCCAAGCCGTCGAAATCCTCTCGCGCCAGCCGGTGCTGACGGGCGAGGTAAGCCGCATTCCGGAAGAGGGCACACTGTGGCCCGATACCTATGAGGTTTCGCGTGGCGAGAGCCGCGATGCGGTGATCGCGCGTATGCAACGCGCCGCCTCGGCCAAGCTGGAGACCCTGTGGGCCCAGCGCAGCAACGCCACCATCGTCAAAACTCCGCAGGAAGCCGTGATCCTCGCCTCCATTGTCGAGAAGGAAACCGGATCGGACGGAGAGCGCGAGAAGGTGGCGGGTGTGTTCACCAACCGTCTGCGTATGGGTATGCGTCTGGAAAGCGATCCGACCATCATCTACGGCATCACCAAGGGTATGCCGCTGGGCCGTGGCATCCGTCTTTCTGAAATCCGCGCGCCTACGCCGTGGAACACCTATACGATCAATGGCCTACCGCCGACGCCGATTGCCAATCCGGGCGAGGAGGCGCTGAAGGCTGTCCTGAACCCGCCGCGTACGGACTATCTGTTCTTCGTCGCTGACGGTACGGGCGGTCACGTCTTTGCCCGCACCTATACGGAGCATCTGCTGAACGTCGCCCGCTGGCGCGATGTCGAGCGCCGCCGTAACGCCATCGCGCGTGGCGAAGCTGTCGAGGACCTGCCGGAAAGTGCTGTGGGAGAAGTTGGTCCTCGCATTTTGACGCCGGAACAGATTCCGTCAGGCGCACAGGTTATCCGCGTTCCGCAAGGAGCGAACTGATGGCTTTAATCTCGGGAATGACCGGATTTGGCCGAGCCGATGGCGCGCTGAGCGGCTGGAGCTGGTCGGTCGAGGCGCGTTCGGTCAATGGCCGCACGCTTGAGACCCGCTATCGTGGTCCCAACGGCTTCGACAATCTTGAGCGACTGGCCAAGGCGGCATCGCAAGCCCGCTTCCAGCGTGGTCAGGTGTCGGTCGGGGTTCAGGCCAAGCGCGACAATGCCGATGATGTAGCGATCCAAATCAACCAAGAGGCACTGGACCGCTATGCGGCGCTGGCGCTGAAACTGGTGGAGCAGGGGGCTGCGGCTCCGTCTGCGGACGGTTTGCTGTCGCTGCGTGGCGTGATCGAGGTTGCCGATCAGGTTGAAGACCCCGACGCCCACGCCGCCGTCGAGGCCGCTATCGCCGCCAGTGTTGAAGAGGCGCTGGAGGCCTTGAAGGCCGCACGCCACCATGAGGGCGCGCAACTGGCTCCGGTGGTGGAAGGCTTTATCGCAACCATCGAAGGCTTGGTCGCTCAGGCCGAGGCGCAGGCGCAGGCACAGGTCGAGGTTATCCGCGACCGCTTCACCCGCCGCATCACCGAACTGGCTCCCGATGCACCGGACCTGTCGGAGCGCATTTTCCTCGAAGCGGCTGCACTGGCTGCCAAGGCCGATGTGCGTGAGGAACTGGATCGTCTGGCCGCGCACGTGGCCTCTGCACGCAAGCTGCTGGGCCAGCCGCCCGCGGGCCGCAAGCTGGATTTCCTGATGCAGGAGTTCATGCGCGAGGCGAACACCCTGTGTTCCAAATCGGCGACGACCGAGCTGACGGCGGTTGGGCTTGAGCTGAAAGCTGTGATCGAACAGCTACGCGAACAGGTTCAGAACGTCGAATAGGGCGATTTAGGACTAAAGCCTGTAGCCTTTAGGGGCTGCATCCCTTGCGGGCGGTGCCGAGCGGTTTTATGCACGCACGCTTCTACGAGTCGTTGAAAGCCTGCCGATGTCGAACACGCGCACCCCCCGCCGAGGTGTCCTCCTGATCGTTGCCAGCCCGTCTGGCGCAGGTAAGACCAGCCTGTGCCGTCGCTTGATGTCGGACCACAAGGCTCTGGAGCTGTCGGTATCGATGACCACCCGCGGCATCCGTCCGGGCGAAGTCGATGGCCGCGACTATAATTTTGTATCGCGCGAAGAGTTCCAGCGTCTGATCGACGCGGACGCCTTCCTTGAGTGGGCCGATGTTCACGGCAACCTCTATGGCACCCCGCGTGCTCCGGTAGAGCGCGCTCTGGCCGAGGGCCGTGACGTTCTGTTCGACATCGACTGGCAAGGTGCCCGCGATGTGGCCGAGAAATGCCCGGGCGATGCTGTGCGCGTCTTCATCATGCCGCCGAGCCTGGCCGAGCTGCGCCGCCGCCTGATCACCCGTTCGCAGGACGCCGAAGACGTGATCGAGCGTCGCGTAGCCAATGCCAAGGGCGAGATCGAACACTGTGACGAGTTCGACTACATCCTCGTCAACGAGGATTTCGACCGTTCCTACGCCGAACTGGCCCACATCTACCACGCAGAGCGCAGCGCCCGCCGCCGTAACCTGTGGGTCGCGGACTACAAAAAAGCGCTTCTGAACGAAGTCGTCTGATTGGATTTAGAAGGTCGCGCTAGCGGCCTTCTTTTTTAGGTGCGGTGCAGGGGGCTGCGGCGCATCCTGAATGGTGAACTGCAGCACGACGCGCAGGCCATTCGGCTGATAGTCGATGTTGGCCGTGCCACCGAGCGGGCCTTCGATGCTGGATCGGATCAGGCGCGAGCCAAAGCCCTTGCGCTTGGGCGGAGTGACCTTGGGACCACCCGCCTCGCGCCATTCCAGCGTGACCTTGCCTTCGGCATTGGGCTGGGTCCAGCGTACGTGGATCGTGCCGTCAGAGGTCTTGAGCGCGCCGTGCTTGGCCGCATTGGTCGTCAGCTCATGCGCGATCAGGCCCATGGACAGGGCGCGTTTGGGATCCATCTCCAGCGGCGGGCCTTCGATGATGGCGCGTTCCGTATAGGGGTGCAGTTCCTGTTCGAAAATCGCCACCAGCCCCGCGCTCTCCCATGAGGAGTTGGTCAGCAGGGTCTGGGTATTGGACAGGGCCATCAGGCGCGACTGGAAGGTCTCGATAAAGGTATCCAGATCGGGACTGCCACGCGCTGTCAGGGCGGCGATGGACTGGATGCTGGCGAAGTTGTTCTTCAGCCTGTGGTTCAACTCGTTCAGCAGCAGCTTCTGGCGCTGGTCGCTGACCTCCAGAGCGGTGCGGTTGATGTGGGCC
>JAEZHG010000326.1 GCA_023436945.1 Pseudomonadota bacterium
GGCGACAGGAGCGTCCTGTGCGCTGACCTTGGTGGCAATGCCGCTGGCCATTGCGGCACCTGCCGGAATAGCACCTAGAAACGTGCGACGATCCATAATCAAGCTTCCCCTCAAACCTGCTTCGAAAAGCGTCGCTATTGGGCCTGTGTTTTAGGCTTCCGGCAAGCGGGGAGGATGGGTTTCGGGCAAAGAAAAAGGGCTGCATCCGAAGATGCAGCCCTTAAATCCTTTAGGCGATGAAGCCGAAGACTATTCGATGTCTTCGTTCAGCAGGCCGACCTTGAACATGCCGTTTTCCTGCAGGGTGTTCATCACTTCCATGAACTGGTTGTATTTCACGTCAGCCTGAGCGCGGATGAAGACGCGCTCTTCACGGCAGTCGGTGGTCACAGCCTGAGCCGCGCAGACGTCGCTAGCCAGGGTGGCGATCGAGGTCTTCTTGTCGGCGATGTACAGGTCGTTGTTCTCTTGGATCGAGATGTAGACCGGTTCCTTAGGCTTTTCAGCCGGGTTGCTCGACGGCACTGCCGGCGGCAGGTCCAGCTTGATCGACACGGTTGCCATCGGAGCGGCCACCATGAAGATGATCAGCAGGACGAGCATGATATCCACGAATGGCGTGACGTTGATGTCGGCGTTCTGGTCGCCGCCATTACCCATTTTCGCACCCATGTGCAGTCTCCATCATGGCCCGCGTCGCGGGCTGCACTGAAAGTCTCGTTAAGTCTCTTGGCGTCCGTTTCGGCTGTTGTAAAGCCGTCTCGAACGATGAAATCGCAGTTCTGAGAAATAACCTTGCGAAATTAAGGCCTGCCCCTTGCGGAAAAGGCCTAATTCCACCTGTTTCAATCGCTTGGCGAACAGTGCTCTACGGCCAAGCTGTGGATAATCAGCCGCGGGCGAGCTTCAGGAATCGCTCGACGAGGGCGTTGTCCTGCTTGAACACGCCGGTGAAGCGGGTCGTTACGGTTGTGACGTGGCGGTGATGCACGCCACGGGTGGTCATGCACTGGTGCGCCGCATCGACCATCACGGCAACGCCCTTGGGCTGCAGATGCTCTTCGATGGCCTCGATGATGTCGTTGGTCAGGGTTTCCTGATTTTGCAGGCGACGGGCGAAGATTTCGACCACACGCGCCAGCTTGGAAATGCCCACGACCTTCTCGCCCGGAATGTACGCAACCCAAGCCTTGCCGAGGAACGGGGCGAGGTGGTGCTCGCAGTGGCTCTCGACCTCGATCTCCTTGAGGATGACCATGTCGTCATAGCCGGTCACGTCCTCGAAGGTGCGCGACAGTTCTTTCGATGCGTCGGCGTCGTAGCCGTCGAACCATTCATCATAGGCATCGACCACGCGCTTGGGCGTGTCGATCAGGCCCGGACGGTCGGGATTGTCGCCGGCCCAAGCGATCAGGGTGCGCACGGCCTCCAGAGCCTGCTCGCGGCTCGGGCGCACTACAGCGCCTTCATTGGCGGCGACGACGGGCTGGACGGGCTTGGTGCTCATTCTGTTCGGTTCCGGCAGGGATGCGGGAAGACATCCCTATTAAAAGGCGACGGCAGCACCCTGAATGGTTTATCAGAGCGCGCGGACTGTTTATCAGGCCCGCTATATGGGACGTATGGCGCGTCCTGCAAGAAAACTCGCAAAAAGACTTTAGACAGATGGCTCTGCACATTCATGACACCCTGCGCCGTGAAAAGCGCCTGTTCGAACCGCGCGACGCGAACCGGGTGACGCTCTATGTCTGTGGCCCGACGGTCTATGACTATGCCCACATCGGCAATGCTCGCCCGCCGGTTGTATTTGATGTGCTGGTTCGCTTGCTGCGCAAGACCTATGGCGCGGACAAGGTGATCTATGCCCGCAACGTCACCGACGTGGACGACAAGATCAACGCCAAGGCCGCAAAGGAAGGCGTCGAGATCGGAGTGATCACCTCGCGCTACGAGGCCGCCTATCTGTCCGATATGGCGCTGCTGAACGTATCGCCGCCGGACATGGCTCCGCACGTCACCGACCACATGGATGCGATCATCCAGCAGATTCAGGCCATCATCGATTCCGGCAGCGCCTATGCTGCCGAGGGCCATGTGCTGTTCGACGTCTCGTCCTATCCGTCCTATGGCGCGCTGTCGGGCCGCAATCTGGATGACATGATCGCCGGTGCCCGCGTGGAAGTGGCTCCGTACAAGAAGAACCCGCACGACTTCGTGCTGTGGAAGCCGTCCAAGAAGGACGAGCCTTCGTGGGATTCGCCGTGGGGCGCTGGCCGTCCGGGCTGGCACATCGAATGCTCGGCCATGATCGAGAAGAACCTCGGCCTGCCGATCGACATCCACGGCGGCGGCATCGATCTGGCCTTCCCGCACCACGAGAACGAGATCGCACAGGGCGTTTGCGCCCACGGCCATTCGCATGCCGACCACGCGCATGACGAATATGCCCGCTACTGGAGGCACAACGGCTTCCTGACGGTGGACGCCGAGAAGATGTCCAAGTCGATCGGCAACGTCCTGCTGCTGAACAACCTTGTGAAGGCCATGCCGGGCGAGGTGGTGCGCTGGGCCCTGCTGAGCGCCCACTACCGCCAGCCGCTGGACTGGAACCAGAACCTGCTGGAACAGTCGCGCAAGAACCTCGACCGTCTGTACGGCGTGCTGCGCGATGCCGACGCCAAGCTGGGCGACTTCGACTATGCTTCGCTGGAAGAGGCCGAGATGGAGCTGGCCGAGCAGGAGCTGAACCCGCTGCTCGACGCGCTGGAAGATGATCTGAATACGCCGGGTGCCATCGCCCAGCTGTTCGCCCTCGGCAATGCCCTGCGCGATCTGCTGAACGATGCCGAGGCCGACATCAACGATGTAGCCATGGCCCGCTGGACCCTGCGCGAAGGCGCAGACCTGCTGGGTGTTCTGGCGATGACGCCGGAGCAGTGGTTCACCGGCGGCGATGACAGCCTGAAAACGGAAGTCGAAGCCCTGCTGGAACAACGCGCCGCTGCCCGTGCCGAAAAGAACTGGGGCGAGGCCGACCGCATCCGTGACCGCCTGAACGAGTTGAACGTGGTGGTGATGGACGGCCCGACCGGTGCAACGTGGCGGATGAAGAGCTAAGGCTTACAGCTCCAACCTGAAACAGATACGGCGCGGCGGATCATCGTCGCGCCGTTATCTTTAGGGCTCCCATGTCTGCGGGATACCCCGTGAGGGCTGTGAATGCTTCATTCCGCCTGAAATCAGGGATGGAGGTATTCGATGCGTTATCAGGCAATGGTGGCCGTGGTTGGCGTTCTGGCTCTGGCCGCCTGCAAGGCTCCCGAAGGGGCAGCCCCCGAGGCTGAGGCTCAAAAGACCCTTGGTGAGGTGATGGCTGCGCAATATCCGCAGGCGATGGAGACCTGGAAGGGCTATGCCGAGCGTCGTGCCGAAGAGGGGCATGAGTGGATCCCGACGCTGGCTGTGACCAGCGGCCCGCTGGTTCCGGTGACGCTGGGCGATAAGTCCTATCTGAAGGGTTATGCCTGTGCGGACGGCGAGGCAGCCTGTGATGAAAGCCGCGTCGTCTTCCTGATGGCACCGGACCAGTCGCGCATCTTTGGCTATGGCGAGTTCAAACTGTCGAATGGCAACAGCTCGCAGCGTATTCTGGGCGCGGCCAATGGCGAGGAGCTGCGCTGCCTGCGCTTCTTCCTGTCCGACAAGACGGGCGCGACCAGCTGCTGATCCGTCAGGTTCAGGTCACCTAATTCAAAGCCCCGCACACCGATGCGGGGCCTTCTATTTGAAGATAATCGTTCAAATATTTCAGGGTTGAGAAATAATCTTGAGGCGTAGCCTGATAAATATTTTCAAATAATTCTATCTTTCTGAAAATAGGGAGCGTACAAGGATCGTGTCGAATATCTCTGCGCAACGCTCTATCTTTTATGCAACGCATTGAGATCTTCCGTTTCCATAGACCCGACTGCCCTTAGGACTTTTCCGAGGGGGCACTTTTACGGAGGTCATGGAAATGGCTACTGGTATTGTTAAGTGGTATAACTCCACTAAAGGTTTTGGCTTTATTGCTCCGGACCAAGGCGGCGGTGACGTGTTCGTGCACGCCTCGGCTCTCGAACGTGCAGGCATGCACGGTCTGAGCGAAGGCCAAGCCGTGTCTTACGAGCTGGAGCGCGACCAGCGCTCGGGCAAGACCTCGGCCGGCTCGCTGCAAGCGGCCTAAGCGACAAGTCTCGATTATTGCCCGACCGTCCGGTGCCGTTCGGTCGGGCAATAGTTCAGGAAGAGCCCCGCAGGAGACTGCGGGGCTTTTTCTGTGGGGGTTGGGTCAGGCCGCGGGCGTGGACGGCATCAGGAAGGGCGTGATGGCCCGTGTGGCCAGATCGACGTGGGTCTGCTTTTCGCCCACGGGAGCCACATAAAAGATCGCGTCCTGCGCGTCTTCCAGCGAGCCCATGCTGGCGATCATCCATGCGGCCAGATATTGCGAGGCCATGCAGCCGCCGGCCGTGGCGATGCGTCCGTGGGCCACAAAGGGCGCTTCGATCACATTGACGCCTGCCTCGATCACCCACGGCTTGGTCGTCAGGTCCGTACACGCGGGCAGGGAGCCGATCAGGCCCAGCTTGGCCAGCAGCAGCGTGCCGGAACACTGCGCGCCGATGAACTGCCTCGACGGGTCCAGTTTTAGCGACGACAGGAACGCCGCATCCGCCGCATAGTCGCGGGTCTTGATCCCGCTGCCGACCAGAACGGCGTCGGCTTGCGGCAGGAAGTCCAGCCCCCGCTGGCCAGTGATGGTCACACCATTCATCGAGGTGACCTGTGGGGTAGGGGTGGTGATCAATGCCTCCCACCCCTTGGCGCGCATGCGGTTCAGGATGCCCGCTGCGATAAAGGAATCCAGCTCGTTAAAGCCATCAAGGGTCAGGACTGCGATCTTCATGTATCCACGGTGGATGAAAGCCGCAGTCCTGTCTATGGTCTTAGCGGACTTTGCCGAGCGCGATTTCGTTATCCAGCCACTGGTTGATGGCGTTGGGCAGGTGGGGCGACAGCTTCATCTGGCCGAACTTGTGCTCGCCCGGCTTGAGATTCTC
>JAEZHG010000069.1 GCA_023436945.1 Pseudomonadota bacterium
GTGGTATCGCTGTCGTCGGTGGCAAGGTCTTCGTTTCTTCCGGCTATCGCCACGTGACGGCACTGGATGCCGCTTCGGGCAATGTGGTCTGGAAACAGGACACCGATCTTCCGGTTCACGGCGCGCCGACTGTCGCGGGCAACCGCGTCTATGTCGTGGACGTCGATAACCAGCTTCTGGCGCTGGACATGAACACCGGCTCGCAGCTGTGGTCCTACCGCGGCATCACCGAGCCGGCCCGTATCCTGCGCGCTTCCAGCCCCGCCGTCTCGGGCGACACGGTCATCGCGCCGTTCTCGTCGGGTCAGGTCGTGGCTCTGCAAGCCAGCAACGGCCAGCCGGTGTGGGAAGAGGTGCTGTCGCGCACCAGCCGCACCAACGCCATGTCCGAACTGCGTGACATTGCCGGTCGTCCGGTGATCAGCCGTGGCTTCGTCTATGCCGTCAGCCAGTCGGGTGTTCTGCAATCGATGGACCAGCGCACGGGCACCGCGCGTTGGGAACTGCCGGTTGCGGGCGTGAATGCGCCGCTGGTTGTGGGCGATGTGGTCTATGTCGTTTCGAAGAACGGCGAGCTGACTGTCGTCAACCGTGACAGTGGTCAGGTCTATTGGACCCGCGACCTAAACGAAGGTCGAGTACGCGAAGAGGGCGGATTCTTCGGATTCGGCAAACGAACCGTGCGTCCGATCTGGTCTGGCCCTGTTCTGGCGAGCAATCGTCTGGTATTAGTCAACTCCGACGGCGATCTGATCGGTCTCAATCCGAAGACCGGCGAACAGATTGCCCAACTTAAACTGGGTGCCCCCGCCTACATCGCGCCTGCCGCATATAACGGCGCGCTTTATGTACTGACGGACGACGCCCGCCTGATCAGCATCCGCTGATCTTGTCCGAAAATTGCGTTAGAAGGCCGACATGGCTCTGAAGATCGCCATCGTCGGCCGGCCTAACGTAGGCAAGTCGACACTGTTCAATCGTCTCGTGGGTAAGCGCCTTGCGCTTGTCGACGATCGCCCGGGCGTGACCCGTGACCGTCGCTATGCCGACGGCAACATCGGCGATCTCGACCTGACCCTGATCGATACGGCTGGTTATGAGGATGTCACCGACGACACCCTCGAGTCGCGCATGCGGGAACAGACCGAAGCCGCCATCGAAGATGCAGACGTCATCCTGTTCACCATGGATGCCCGCGAGGGCGTGACTCAGCTGGACCGCATTTTTGCGGACCGTCTGCGTGGCGTGCACAAGCCGGTCATCCTGCTGGCCAACAAGTCTGAAAGCCGCGAAAGCACCGGCGGCGTGGGTGAAGCCTACGGCCTCGGCTTTGGCGAGCCGGTTGCCATCTCTGCCGAGCATGGCGAGGGCATGGCAGACCTGTATCAGGCCCTGCTGGCAGCATCCGAAAACGTGTTCATCGAGGAAATCGATGAGCCGGAAAAACCCATCCGTATTGCTGTGATCGGCCGCCCGAACGCGGGTAAGTCGACCCTGATCAACCGTCTGATCGGTGACGATCGCCTGCTGACCGGCCCTGAGGCTGGCATCACGCGCGACTCCATCTCGGTGGACTGGCAGTACGAAGGCAAGAACATCCGTCTGATCGACACTGCCGGTATGCGCCGCAAGGCCCGCGTGCAGGAGAAGCTGGAAAAGCTGTCGGTCGCTGACACCATCCGCGCCATCACCTTCGCCGAGGTGGTCGTGCTGGTGATGGACAAGGACGATGCTTTCGATACCCAAGACCTGCAGCTGGCCGATCTTGTCGAGCGCGAAGGTCGTGCGCTGGTTTACGTGGCCTCGAAGTGGGACCTCGAAGAAGAGCCGCAGGCCCGTCTGACCAAGCTGAAGCAGATGGCTGACGACAAGCTTCCGCAGCTGAAAGGCTCGGAGTTTGTGGCTCTGTCGTCGTTCAACGGCCGTGGCGTTGACCGCCTGATGCCGGCGATCCTGAAGGCCTATGACACCTGGTCTGTTAAGGTGAAAACCAAGGACCTGAACGACTGGCTGTCTATGGCCACGCAGCGTCACCCGCCGCCCGCGGTTGATGGCAAGCGCATCAAGCCGAAATATATTGCCCAGATCAAAGCCCGTCCGCCGACGTTCGTGCTTATGGCGACGCGTGCGGCCTCGATGCCGGATCACTACAAGCGCTATCTGGTCAACTCGATCCGTGAGTCCTTCGATCTGAAGGGCACGCCGATGCGCCTGAACGTCAAGTCCAGCACGGCCAACCCCTATGCTGAGGGCGGTGCCAAGTCGGGTCCGGAACGCTTCAAGGGCGACGCCAAGACTGCGCCGCGCAAGGTGCTGAAGGCCGAGAAGGAAGAGAAATACTCGAACCTTCCAGGCAAGGCTCTGGAGCAAAAGGCCAAGGCGGGCATCAAGCCCAAGGTCAAACCTCTGGGCGGCCTGAAGGCTTCGGCTTCCAAGAAGTCCGGCACCCAAGCCATCGTCGGCAAGGGCGCTCGTGGCGGTGCCCGTCAGGTGTCGCGCTCGGGCCGTATCCGTACCGGCCAGAAGGGCGGCTCGAAGCGTTAAGCCTCGACCATCTAGGCAAGAAATCAGGGCGATCCGTTATTCGGGTCGCCCTTTTCTTATGCGGGTAAACAGAGTTAGACCTAATGTAGTCGGGCAGGGGGGAGGACGCTAAGGCGCTTCCTTTGAAGGAGATTTGTCATGGCTGTTTTTGCGGCTCTACTGGGGGCTATGAGCCTCGATGTTGCAGCTATTCAGGACGACTATCCTTATCTGGATTGCGCCAATGCGGGTTCGACCATCGAGCAGAACATCTGTGCTGGTCGTGAGGTGAGGGTGCTGGAAGACACGCTCGCCCACTATACCAACACAGCCTATGCCCTGATCCGCGAGCATAGCGACGCGAATGCGGAACTCCTGATCTCCGAGATCAAAGAGAGCGAGCAACTATGGAAAGCCTATGCTGATGCCGCCTGTGGCGCTGTCTATACGCAGTGGTCATCCGGCACGATCCGCAATGTGATGGCGGCAAGCTGTCACATGGAGCTGATCCGGGAGCGGACCCACCATATCTGGCGCGAATATCTGGTCACCATGGAAGGGCTGGCAAAGCTGCCCGAACCAGAGCGCACCGAATATGATTTCGGCGTCGAGGACTAAGAAAAAAGGCCGCTCCTATCGGGGCGACCTTTTCGCTCAGTTGGCCTGTGCGGCCTTCCAGTCTTTGAAGCTGGTGTAGATCGGCGGCTCTTTATCGCCGCGCGCCAGTTCCACCATCAGGGGAGTGATTTCCTGTGGGTGGGTGAGGATCAGCGGGTCTTCGCCGGGGAAGGCCTGAGCACGCAGGCCCGTACGCATCCGGCCCGGATCGACGATGGCGACGCGGATCGGCATGGATTCGATTTCATCAGCCCAGCAACGCATCAGGTTCTCGGCACCGGCCTTGGTGGCTGCGTATGGCCCCCAGAAGGCGCGAGGTTCAGAGGCGACACTGGTGGTCAGGTGAATGACGCGGGCCGCGGTCGAGGCCTTCAGCAGCGGCTCCAGCGAACGGATCAGGCGATAGACACCCGTGAAGTTCACCTTCTCGATCTTGGCAAAGCCGCGCGGGTCGGCGTGGCTGACCGGCGTCAGGCCTTCCGCGCCCATGGTGGCGGCAGCCTGCACCCAGATGTCCAGCTTACCGAAGCGTTCAAACAGCGCACCGCCCAGACGGTCGATGGCACCGC
>JAEZHG010000135.1 GCA_023436945.1 Pseudomonadota bacterium
GCCCACGCTCACGCCCATGACGACCACCACGCTGCCGACGCTCATGACGACCACGCTCATGACGATCATCACCACGGCCCGCTGCAACCGCACGAAAGCCCGCTGGTCATGGTTGTGCCGCTGCTGGTCCTGTCGATCGGTGCTGTCTTTGCGGGTTGGATCTTCGCCCCTTACTTCGTGGGTCACCACGAGGCAGAGTTCTGGCGCGGTGCGATCTTCACCGCTGAAGCCAACCACGTTCTGCACGAAAGCCACTATGTCCCGACTTGGGTGAAGTGGTCGCCGCTGATCGTGACGCTGATCGGTACTGCCGCTGCCTTCTGGCTGTATGTCGTGAAGGAAGGCTTCGCCAAGCAAATGGCCGCCAAGAAGGGTCCGCTCTACACCTTCCTCTACAACAAGTGGTTTGTGGACGAGCTGTACAACGTCACCTTCGTCAAGGCGACGAAGGCACTGGGCGACTTCTTCTGGAAGATCGGCGATGTGAAAATCATCGACGGTCTGGGTCCGAACGGCGCTGCCTGGGCTTCGCTTAAGTCGGGTGGTTGGCTGTCGCGCTTCCAGTCCGGTTTCGTTTACTTCTATGCATTCGTGATGCTGATCGGCGTGGCTCTGTTCCTTGCCTTCGCCATCTTCACGTGGGGAGCCTGAACCTCGTGCCTCACATTCTGAGCATCGTTACCTTCCTTCCGCTCGTAGGGGCCGCGGCGATCATCGCCGCGAGCCTGCTGAACAAGGGCGACATGGAAGCTGCGGCACCGGCCGCACGCTGGATTGCACTGGGCACGTCCCTGGTGGGTCTGGCTCTGTCCATCCTGATGGTGGCACAGTTCGATCCTTCGAACACCGCTTACCAGTTCGTGGAATATGTTCCGTGGTTTGCCGGTGCGGCTTACCACCTCGGTGTGGACGGGATCTCGATCCTGTTCGTTCTGCTGACCGCATTCCTCGTTCCGCTGTGCGTCATCGCCAGCTGGAAAGCGATCGAGAAGCGCGTCGTGGAATACATGGTCTGCTTCATGCTGCTCGCGACCATGGCCATCGGCGTGTTCACCTCGCTGGACATGTTCCTGTTCTACTTCTTCTTCGAAGGCACTCTGGTTCCGATGTTCCTCGTCATCGGTATCTGGGGCGGTGCGAACCGTATCTACGCTTCGTACAAGTTCTTCCTCTATACCCTGCTGGGCTCGGTGCTGATGCTGCTGGCGATGCTGTGGATGCGCCATGAAACCGGCACTTCCAGCATTCCGGAACTGAAGCAGTATGCCTTTGATCCGGCCGTTCAGCCGCTGCTGTGGCTGGCCTTCTTCGCCTCCTTTGCGGTGAAGATGCCGATGTGGCCGGTTCACACCTGGCTGCCGGATGCCCACGTTCAGGCGCCGACCGCCGGTTCGGTCATGCTGGCCGGTATCATGCTGAAACTGGGTGGCTACGGCTTCATCCTGTTCAACCTGCCAATGTTCCCGCAGGCGTCGGAAATGTTCACCCCGCTGGTGTTCGCCCTGTCGGTGATCGCCGTGGTTTACACCTCGCTGGTCGCTTTCCGTCAGACCGACATCAAGAAGCTTATCGCTTACTCGTCGGTGGCACACATGGGCTTCGTGACCATGGGTATCTTTGCCGGTAACGACGCAGGTGTTCAGGGTGCCGTCTTCCAGATGCTGAGCCACGGTCTGATCTCGGGCGCACTGTTCCTGTGCGTTGGCGTGATCTACGACCGCATGCACACCCGTGAAATCGCCTTCTACGGCGGTCTGACGGCCCGCATGCCTTGGTATGCTGCCATCTTCCTGTTCTTCACCATGGCAAACGTGGGCCTGCCGGGCACCTCGGGCTTCATCGGTGAAGTGCAGACCAGGACCGGTACCTATGAAGTGTCGACCTGGACGGCCCTGATTGCGGCCACCGGTGTGATCTTCTCGGCTGTCTATGCTCTGACGCTGTTCCGCAACGTCATGTATGGCCCGATCCACAATCCGAAGCTGGAAACCATCACCGACATCGACAAGCGTGAACTGCTTATCTTCGTACCGCTGATCGTCGGCACTCTGGCTCTGGGTCTGTACCCGAACGCCATCCTGGACATCACCGGCCCGTCGGTTGAAGCCCTGACTACCGCCTATCGCGCAGCAATCGGCGGGTGAGAGAACAATGACTGATCTGTCTTCCGCCCTTCAAATTGCCGCCCCCGAGGTCACTCTCGCGGTCGGCGGTCTAGTCCTTCTCATGATCGGCGCTTTCGCCGGTGTGAAGGCTACGCGTCTGGTGTCGGGCCTCGCGGTCCTGCTCCTTCTGGGCGCGACCGCTCTGACGGTCACCGGCCCGCTGGGTCAGGCCTTCAACGGCACCTACATTGCTGATCCGCTAGCCGTTTACGGCAAGGCGCTGATCTTTGTGTCCTCGGCCATCGCCATTATCCTTGGTGACGTCTGGATGCACCGTAACAACATGGCCAAGTTCGAATATCCGGTTCTGATCACGCTCGCGTCGGTCGGTCTGGGCATGATGGCTTCGTCTGGCGACCTGATCTCGCTCTACATCGGCATCGAGATGAGCTCGCTGGCTCTGTATGTTCTGGCAGCCTACCGCCGTGACAGCCTGTATGCCTCGGAAGCTGGCCTGAAGTACTTTGTACTGGGCGCGCTCTCGTCGGGTATCCTGCTGTATGGTGCCTCGCTGATCTATGGTTTCGCAGGCTCGATGAAGTTTGACGAAATCGCCGCCTTCGCCGCTAACAACCCGGGTCCGGGTCTGATCTTCGGCATGGTGTTCCTGATCGCCGGTCTGGCGTTCAAGGTTTCGGCAGCTCCGTTCCACATGTGGACCCCGGACGTCTATCAAGGCGCACCGACCCCGGTCGTGGCTCTGTTCGCCACCGCTCCGAAGGTCGCCGCGATGATCCTCATCGCCCGGGTTCTGATCGACGGCTTCAACCTCGCGCACTTCCAGTGGGCGCAGGTGGTGATCCTGATCTCGCTGATCTCGTTCGCCGTGGGTGCCTTTGGTGGTCTTCTGCAAAAAGACGTTCAGCGCCTGCTGGCCTATTCGTCGATCATCAACATTGGCTACGCATTGCTGGCCATCGCTTCGGGCACTGAAATGGGTGTTCAGGCGATGCTGATGTTCCTGACCTTCTACGTCATCGACCAGTTCGGCTTCTTCGCCATTCTGCTGTCGCTGAGCCGTAATGGCCGCCCGATCCGTAACATCTCGGACATGGCTGGCTTGAAGCAGGACCGTCCGCTGACCGCGATCGCTCTGACCGTTCTGGCTCTGTCGGCTGTCGGTATCCCGCCGCTGTCGGGCTTCTGGGGCAAGTTCTATGTCTTCGGTGCCGCGGCTGACGCTGGCTACTGGATGGCAGGTGCCGCAGGTCTGGTCGCTTCGGTTGTGGCTGCATTCTACTACCTGCGTATCATCAAGGTCATGTGGTTCGACGCTCCGGCTTCGGACGTGGCGACCGACAAGGCTCCGGCTGTCCCGCAGTGGATCGGTTGGGCTTCGGCTGCCTTCGCATTCCCGCTGGTGCTGATCGCCATCACCTGGCTTGAGCCGCTCACCAAGGCTGCTGCCGCTGGTGTGGGTGTAGGCTAAGGAGCCTTGGCTGCTCCGGTTCTGATCTTACAGGAGACCGACTCGACCAATCTCGAAGCGCGCAGGCGTGCAGAGGCTGGCGAGTTCGGTCCCCTGTGGATCGGGGCCAAACGCCAAACCGCCGGACGTGCCCGCAGGGGGCGCGTCTGGGTTATGGATACGGGCAATCTGGCCCAGACCCTGCTGATCAAACTCAACAAGACACCGTTTGAAGCCTCGCAGCTGACCTTCGTTGCCGCGCTGGCTGTTTATGATCTTGTCGGGCGATACGTTCCGCCCAGCCTCGTCACCATCAAATGGCCCAATGATGTCTTGCTCGATGGCAAGAAGGTCAGCGGAATCCTTTTGGAAAGCGGCTCGATCTCGAGTGATAGCCTGTGGTTGGCCATTGGCATTGGCGTGAACCTGAAATCATTCCCGTCCGACACCGACCGTCCGGCCACGGCGATTGCCGATCATCTGTCCGCCGAACGTACTACGGCCCCAACCGTGGAAGAGGCAGGGGAGGCGCTGGCCAGCGCCTTTGACGACTGGTTCGTCAAATGGCTGACCCAAGGCTTCGAACCCGTCCGTCAGGCGTGGCTTGACCGCACTCCGGGCCTACACGGCCCCTGTATTGCCCGATTGCCCAACGAAACTCTGGAAGGCACAGCAGACGGTATCGAACCGGATGGCTCGTTACGCCTTAAGCTTGCAGACGGGACCGTGCGGGTCATTTCTGCAGGCGATGTCTTCTTCGGAGATAATGTCTGATGCTGCTGGCAATCGAGCAGGGCAATACCAACACGCTCTTCGCCGTCCATGATGGCGAGAGTTGGATCGCCCAATGGCGCACTGCGACCGAAGCCACGCGTACGGCCGATGAATATGCCGTGTGGCTGCACCAACTGTTCGTACTGATGGCTGCAAAGACAGGCCGCAGCATCGGAATGACCGATATGGACGGCTGTATCATCTCGTCTGTCGTGCCGCAGTCGATCTTCAACCTGCGCAACCTTTCGCGCCGCTATCTCGATGTGGAGCCTCTCGTGATCGGCGAGAACGCCGAACTGGGCATCGAGGTCCGCATCCCCAAGCCGAGCGAGGCGGGGGCTGACCGTCTGGTGAACGCTATTGGCGCACTGACGACCTATTCCGGTGACCTGCTGTTGATCGACAGCGGTACAGCCACCACATTCGATATCGTTTCGGCAGGTGACGCCCCGGGCAAGGGTGCCTTTGAGGGCGGCGTCATCGCGCCGGGTATCAACCTTTCTGTGCAGGCTCTGCACGAAGCGGCAGCGAAACTGCCGCGTATCGCAATTCAACGCCCTTCAGTCGTGATCGGGCGCGATACCGTCACCTCGATGCAGTCGGGGGTATTCTGGGGCTATGTGGGCCTCATTGACGGGCTGGTCGCGCAGATCAAGGCCGAATGGGGACGCCCGATGACCGTGGTGGGAACCGGCGGTGTCGCGTCTCTATTCGAGGGGGCGAGCAAAAGTATTGACCGGTTTGATCCGGACCTGACCATCCGCGGCCTTTTGGAAATCTGGCGGCGGAATAGACTCCGATAAGGACTAAATGACTCAAGTAACTCAAGACGAACTCGTCTTCCTGCCGCTGGGCGGGTCGAACGAGGTCGGTATGAACCTCAACGCTTACGGCTTTGGTCCGGAGCATGATCGCAAATGGATCATCGTTGATGTTGGCGTAACCTTCGGCGACCAGTCGACGCCGGGCGTCGATGTGATTGTGCCCGATCCTTCGTTCCTCGAGGGCGAGGAAATCCTCGGCATCGTGCTGACTCACGCCCATGAAGACCACATCGGCGCTCTGGGCTGGCTGTTTGATCGTATCAAGGCACCGCTTTACGCCACGCCTTTCACCGCCTTCCTGATCCGCGAAAAGCTGCGTGACCATAACCTCGAAGAAGAGGTTGAACTGAACGAGATCGCCCTTGGCGGTTCGGTACATCTTGGCCCGTTCGATGTGACCTATGTCACCATCACCCACTCGATTGCCGAGCCGAACGGTCTGGCCATCAAGACGCCGCTAGGCACCGTTCTGCACACCGGTGACTGGAAGATCGACGACGAGCCGGTCGTTGGTGAAAAGACCGACGTCGCTGCTATCACCAAACTGGGTGACGAAGGCGTTCTGGCGATGATCTGCGACTCCACGAACGTGTTCGTGGAAGGCACCGCCGGTTCCGAAGGCGATGTGGCCAAGAAGCTGGCCGAACTGATCGTGCCGCTGAATGGCCGTGTCGCCGTTGGCTGCTTTGCCTCGAACGTCGCGCGTATGGACAGCGTGATCCGCGCCGCAGAGGCTGCTGGTCGTCGTGTGGCTCTGGCGGGTCGCTCGATGCACCGCATCACCGCCGCTGCAAAGTCGGTGGGTATGCTCAAGGACGTGCAGTTCCTGTCGGAAGAAGAGGCCCGCATCTGGCCAGCGGACAAAATCCTGTATCTGTGCACCGGATCGCAGGGTGAACCACGCGCGGCGCTGTCGCGCGTTGCGGAAGGCACGCACCCCTTCATCAAGCTGGGGCAGGGCGACCATTGCATCTTCTCGTCGCGCGTTATTCCGGGCAACGAATTGGCCATTGCGCGTCTTCAGGACAAGCTGGCTGATCGCGGCGTCGGCATCTACACCGAGAAGGGTCATCCGGGCATTCACGTCTCGGGCCACCCCTGCCGTGACGAACTGCGCCAGATGTATGAGTGGGCGCGTCCGAAGATCGCCGTGCCGACCCATGGCCAGCGCCGCCACCTGATCGAACATGGCAACCTCGCCAAGTCGTTGGGCATCGAGCAGATCGTCACCCCGCGTAACGGCGACATGGTGCGTCTGGCTCCGGGCTATGCCGAGATTATCGACGAGGTGCCGGCTGGCCGTCTGTTTGTGGACGGCGGCATTCTGGTGGAAGAGCAGGGCGAAGCTCTGCGCGAGCGCAAGCACGCTGCCAGCAACGGTATGCTGATCGTCGCCTTCGCCCTCGACAAGCGTGGCCGCATGGTCAGCGACATCGACATCCGCTCGGTCGGTCTGCCGGGCAACGAAGGCAAACCGTTGGAAGAGGCGCTGGACGATCTGGCCGAACGCGTCGAAGATACGGTTCGCGGTCTGAAGGGTTCTGCGCTTGAGGACGAACTGGTCGTTGAGCAGGCCGTCGCGCGTACCTTGAAGAAGGCGTCGCAGAAAATCTGGGGCCGTCGCCCCATCGTCGAAACTATCGTCCTGAGGCTCTGATGGCTGACCGTCTTTTTCTGCTGAACCCTGACTGGTTCGATGATCAGGGCGGTCCGTGGTACTGCCCGCCGGGCGCGGTGATTGAGGGGGTTCTGAACCTCTATCCGCGCCTGAAAGACGTGACCGAGGTGATCCGTGTGGATCACCCGCGTCCGCGTGCGGCCGTTGTGGCTGTAGTGGGCGAGGCGGACCAGTCATGCCCCATGCTGGTGCTGGACGGCGAGTTCGACTGGCCCGACGCACTGGTCAGCGAGGAAACAGGCGCTCGCTATCTCAAGGATGAAAACATCCTGCCATACTGGGCGGCTCGCTATGGTATCGGCCGCCCGCATCCGTAAGGACGTTCTGGCTCAGCCCGCTGTCACCTTGTGATAGTTGGGCTTGTCCAGATCGACGATCTCGACGCTGATCTGGCGCGGACCGTCATATTGGGTCAGGGCCGCGACCATTGCGTCCTGCACGGCCTTGCCCAGTGCCAGCTTCTGTTCCTGTGATCGACCGCTCAGGATACGCAGGTCGCAGTGGACCATGCCCTGTTCCGGTGCGCCGTCAGCAATGATCAGATTGTCGGCGCGCACCACGCGGGTTTTACACGATGCCAGCGTCGCACCGACGTGAACCGTGCAGAGGTGGTGGATTTCGAGTGCCAGTGCGCGAAAATCGGCCGCGTCGAAATGGTTGGAGTGTTCCAGCGTAATCTGTGGCATGACAGGCTCTTGTATTAGGGTTGGGGTTCCATAGCCCGTTGCGCACAGCAACGTCACGGGTGAAGGGCAGTTCTGGAGGGATTTTCATGCCGCTTGGTCCATTCACGCTTGTGGCCATCTATCTGACCACATGGTGGATTGTGCTTTTCATGATCCTGCCACTGGGCTTGCGTGAGCAGAACAGCGCACCGCCACCTACTGACGGCAGCCAATGGGGCGCACCGGTCAATCCCAACCTGAAGAAGAAGTTCATCACCACCACATGGGTAGCAACGATCGTTTGGGCTCTCATTGTGGTTGTGGTCTGGACGGGCATTATTCCGGTGCCGGAGTTTGACGCCTCGCGACTGCCGGCTCTTTAATCCAGCGCCATAAACAATCTTCAAAAGTCCATTTTTCCGGCACTTCGCGTTGCCATGCCCTTCCGGTGCGGGCTAATCACACCGGACAAGATTCAGGAAAGCCTACCCCATGCGTCTGTCGCGCTATTTTCTGCCGACCCTCAAGGAAGCCCCCTCGGATGCCCAGATCGTCTCGCACCAGCTGATGCTGCGTGCGGGCATGATCAAGCAGGAAGCCGCGGGCATCTATGCCTGGCTGCCGCTGGGCCTGCGCGTTCTGCGCAAGATCGAAAACATTGTCCGTGAAGAGCAGACCAAGGCCGGTGCTGTCGAGCTGCTGATGCCGACGCTGCAACTGGCTGATCTGTGGCGCGAGTCGGGCCGTTATGACGCCTATGGTCCGGAGATGCTGCGCATCACCGACCGTCACGAGCGCGAACTGCTGTACGGACCGACCAACGAGGAAATGGTCACCGACATTTTCCGTGGCTACGTCAAATCCTACAAGTCGCTGCCGCTGAACCTCTTCCACATCCAGTGGAAGTTCCGCGACGAGCGCCGCCCGCGTTTCGGCGTGATGCGTGGACGCGAGTTCCTGATGAAGGACGCCTATTCGTTCGACATCGACGAAGCCTCGGCCCGTATCGCCTATAAGCGTATGTTCGCCGCCTATTTGAACACCTTCTCGCGTCTGGGCCTGAAGGCTGTGCCGATGCGCGCCGACACCGGCCCGATCGGCGGCGACCTGTCGCACGAGTTCATCGTTCTGGCCGACACCGGCGAGAGCGAAGTCTTCTGCGACCGCAAGCTGGTCGAAATGGCCCCTCCGGGTCACGACCTGTCGGTCGAGCAACTGGAAGCCGTCTTCGACGAGCGCACGGCCCTGTACGCTGCTACCGAAGAAATGCACGACGCAGACCGCTTCGCTTCGGAAACCTCAGAGGCTGACCGTCTGTCGGCACGCGGTATCGAAGTGGGCCACATCTTCTATTTCGGCACCAAATACTCGGCCCCGATGAAGGCCAAGGTTGCGGGTCCGGATGGCAAGGACACCGAAGTCCACATGGGCTCGTACGGTGTCGGCGTTTCGCGTCTGCTGGGCGCGATCATCGAAGCCAGCCACGACAGCGCAGGCATCATCTGGCCGGATTCGGTAGCTCCGTTCGACGTGGCCGTTATCTCCATGCGCGCTTCGGACGAGGCGGTTTCGGCAGCCTGTGAAGAGGCCGTCAAACTGCTGGAAGCCGCTGGCAAGGATGTGCTTTACGACGACACCGACGAGCGTCCGGGCGGCAAGTTCGCCACCGCCGACCTGATCGGTATTCCGTGGCAACTGGTCATCGGTCCGAAGGGCCTGGCCGACGGCGTTGTCGAACTGAAGCGCCGCGCCACCGGTGAGAAACAAACCCTGTCGCTGCAAGCCGCTGTGGAGCTGCTGACGAAATGCCCGAACAAGCGACCGGATCCGCTCCGTCGCCGGCCCCCGCATCGCGTCCGTCCGGCCCGTTCTCCTCGTGGGAGATCGGGTTGGCGCTGCGCTACCTCCGTGCCAAGCGCAAGGAGGGCGGGGTGGCCCTTATCGCCATCATCAGCTTCGTCGGCATCATGCTGGCGGTCGCTGTGCTGATCTCGGTCATGAGTATCATGTCCGGTTTCCGCGGCACGCTGATGGACCGGATCCTGTCGTTCAACGGCCATATGTATGTGCAGGGCCCCATATTGTGGGACTCTGACCGCGATGCCGCGATTGCGCGCATCGGCGATGTTCCGGGTGTGGTGTCTGTGGCCCCGCTGACGGAAGATCCGGCAATGTTCCGCGCTATGGGTCAGGCCACGGGCGGTGTGGTGCGCGGTGTGCGCCCGCAAGACCTGAAAGCCACCCCTTACGTCTATGAAAGCCTGTCCGAAGAAGCCCGCGCCAGCTTTGGCAAGGGTGAATGGGGCGGCGACAATGTCCTGATCGGCAAGACGCTGGCTGAACAGATGGGCCTGCGTGTAGGCGATCCGATCAGTCTCTATTCCCCGACCGGTGCAGACAGCGCCTTCGGCAATCTGGGCGGTCTGGAAAAGACCTATATCGTCGGCGGTATCTATACCTCGGGCGCAGCGGACTATGATCGCGCCTTTATCTTCATGCCACTGGAACAGGCGCAACTGTTCTTTGGCAAGGAAGGCGTGATCGACGTCGTCGAGCTTAAGGTCTCCGAGCCGGACAAGGTCGAGAGCATGATCGCACCTGTGGCCAAGGCCGCAGGTCAGGGCGCTGTGGTTTCTGATTGGCGTAACCGTCAGGCCGCAATCTGGGGCGCGTTGAAAGTCGAGCGCGTGGCTATGAGCATCATTCTGGGCATGGTTGTCGCTATCGCCGCCATGAACATCATCAGCGGCATCGTCATGCTGGTGAAGAACAAGACGCGCGACATCGCCATCCTGCGCACCATCGGTGCCAGCCAGTCGGCCATCCTGCGCATCTTCTTCGTTTCGGGTGCGGCCATCGGCATCGGCGGCACGATTGCGGGTCTGACACTGGGGCTGCTGTTCTGCCTGAACATTGGCTCGATCCAGCACTTCCTTGAGGCACTGCTGGGCGTGCAGCTGTTCAATGCCGAGGTCTATATGCTGGATTCCGTCCCTGCGGATGTTGATCCGTGGGATGTGACATGGGTTGCCGTTTTCTCCTTCTTCATGAGCTGCCTCGCCAGCCTGCCGCCGTCGTGGAATGCGTCGCGGATCGATCCGGTGGAGGCACTTCGCTTTGAATAAGCTCCTGAAACGCAAAACCTCGACCGGCCCTGTGGCCGGCGCGCCGACCCTGTCGCTGCGCGGTGTCAGCCGCACCTATAAGACCGGTCACGGCAGTCTGACGGTTCTTAACGGCGTCGATCTGGACATTATGCCGAGCGAGGTCGTGGGTCTTATCGGGCCGTCCGGTTCGGGTAAGTCTTCGCTTCTTCACGCTGCGGGCCTGCTTGAGCACCCGACCAGTGGTCAGGTTCTGATCGACGGCGAGGATGTAGGCGCTCTGGACGAGCGTTCGCGCACCCATATCCGTCTGGCCCGTATCGGCTTCGTCTATCAGTTCCACCACCTGCTGCCAGAGTTTGACGCGCGCGATAATGTGGCCCTGCCCATGCGTATCGCTGGCGTGAAGGAAGGCGAGGCGAGGGCGCGTGCGACCGAAATGCTGGCCGCACTTGGTCTGGCAGAGCGTGTGCTGCACCAACCGGCCCAACTTTCGGGTGGTGAGCAGCAGCGTGTGGCTATCGCCCGCGCGCTGGCGAACAAGCCGCGCCTGCTGCTGGCGGACGAACCGACCGGCAACCTTGATCCGACCACCAGCCAGACCGTGTTTGAATCCCTGCGCCGTCTGGCGAAGGAAGAGGGCGTCGCAGCACTGATTGCGACCCACAACATGGAACTGGCAGGCCACATGGATCGCGTATTCGCCCTGAAGGACGGCCATCTGGTCGAACGAAAGGCTGAGAGCCACGCCTGGTGATTGTGTGTGGTATTTTAATACCAAAAGTCAGGTATTTTAATACCAACACAAAAAGTCATATAAAAATCAGTAACTTAGATAATTTCGAGCAAGTTTGCTGACGTTGACGTTTGGCGCGAGGCACATTATCAAGCCCGCCAATGTCCCGCCTCTCGGGGCGTGGACAATTTTTAGTCTTTAGGACACTCACTATGCTGAAGAGCACTACGGCTGCACAAAAGCCGGCTGAGGTCGAAAAGAAGTGGATCCACATCGACGCTGAAGGCGTCGTCGTGGGCCGTCTCGCGACCTTCATCGCTAACCGTCTGCGCGGTAAGCACCTGCCGACCTACACACCGCACGTTGACATGGGCGACTACGTCGTCGTCACCAACGTCGACAAGGTTGTCTTCACCGGCAAAAAGAACACCGACAAGGTTTACTACCGTCACACCGGTCACCCGGGCGGTATCAAGCAAACCACCCCGGAGAAGGTCCTCGGCGGCCGTTTCCCGGAGCGCGTGCTTGAGAAGGCCGTTGAGCGTATGCTGCCGAAAGAGTCGCCGCTGGCTCGCAAGCAGATGACCCACCTGCGTCTGTTCGCTGGTTCGACCCACGATCACGAAGCTCAACAGCCCGAAACCATCGACTTCAAGTCGATGTCGGCCAAGAACACCCGGAGCGCCTGATCATGACTGACGCAGCTCAAGAAACCGCCGCTGGCTTCGACGCCCTGAAGGGCCTCGGCACCGAAGCAGCTCCTGTCGTTGCTGAACCGAAGATCGACGCCCTGGGCCGTTCGTACTCGACCGGCAAGCGTAAGAACGCTATCGCCCGCGTTTGGGTGAAGCGCGGCACCGGCAAGATCACCGTCAACGGCAAAGAACTGAACGCCTACTTCGCGCGTCCGGTTCTGCAGATGATGGTTGCTCAGCCGCTGAACGTTGCTGACCGTGCTACCCAGTACGACGTCGTCGCAACCGTCACCGGTTCGGGCCTGTCGGGCCAAGCTGGCGCTATCCGTCACGGCCTGTCGCACGCTCTGACCCACTACGAGCCGGAACTGCGCAAGGTTCTGAAGCCGCACGGCTTCCTGACCCGCGACAGCCGCGTCGTTGAACGTAAGAAGTACGGCCGCGCGAAAGCACGCCGCAGCTTCCAGTTCTCGAAGCGTTAATCGCTTTACCGCGATCGGTATTTGGAAAGGGCGTCACGGGGAAACCCGTGGCGCTCTTTTCTTTTGCGCGGATATTCGATTGTCGTGGCGGCCATCGGCCATTATGTGAGCCGCATCGCCGGACTGTTCCGGCATTGGGATTAGAGTGCGTTGACCTATAAAATCTACATCGACGGCGAAGCCGGTACGACTGGTCTGGAAATCCGCGAGCGTCTGGAAAAGCGTTCGGACCTTGAGCTGATGCTGCTGGGCGACCGACGTCGTGATGTAGAAGCACGTCGCGAGGCGCTGAACAGCGCGGATGCTGTGATCCTGTGCCTGCCTGACGATGCGGCGAAGGAAGCTGTGTCGATGATCGAGAATCCGAAGGTTCGCGTGATCGATGCCTCGACCGCTTATCGCGTCGATCCGAACTGGGTCTATGGCTTTGCGGAAATGGATGCGGGCCAGCGCGACGCCATCGCCAACTCGACCCGCGTGTCTAACCCCGGCTGCTATCCGACCGGCTTTATCGCCCTGATGCGCCCGCTGGTGGCCGCAGGTCTGGTTCCGGCCGATCATCCGGTGACGATTAATGCCGTGTCCGGCTATTCGGGCGGTGGCAAGCAGATGATCGCAGAGTTTGAGGCTGAAGGCGCTTCGACCGCCTTCCGTGGCTATGGCCTGACGCTCAAGCACAAACATGTGCCGGAGATGACCAAACATACGGGCCTGAGCCGTCCGGTGCTGTTCGCGCCAGCCGTTGGAAACTATCGCCAAGGCATGCTGGTAGAAGTGCCGCTGCATCTGTCGGCCTTGCCGGAAACGCCGTCGATCGAGCGTATTCATGGCGCTCTGGTCGAAGCCTATGCAGGCCAGCGTTTTGTCGAGGTCGTCGATCTGGAAACGACCGAAGCCATGACGGGTATCGAGCCGGAAGCTCTGAACGGCACCAACACCGTGCGTCTGCATGTGTTCGGCGACCGTGGCGGCGATCAGGTGCGTCTGGTGGCCATGCTGGACAACCTCGGTAAGGGCGCCTCCGGTGCTGCGGTTCAGAACCTGAACATCATGCTGGGTCTGGACGAGGCTACGGGCCTGAACTGAGGTTCAAACCACAAGACATAAAGAAAGCCCCCGATCACCGATCGGGGGCTTTTTTGATGCTCGATAGAGAAGTGGGCTTTAGCCCACCTTCACGCGCATGGCGGCTTCCGGCAAGTCTTCGCCAAAGGCGCGCTGATAGAACTCGGCGATGGTCGGGCGTTCCAGCTCGTCGCACTTGTTCAGGAAGGTCAGTCGGAAGGCCAGACCGACGTCACCGAAAATCTCGACGTTCTGGGCCCAGGTGATGACCGTACGCGGTGACATGACGGTCGAGATGTCACCGTTCATGAAGGCGTTACGGGTCATGTCTGCCACGCGCACCATGGCTGCGATCTGGCGACGGCCGTTTTCGTCGGCGTACTGCGGCACCTTGGCGGCAACGATCTCGGCCTCAACGTCGTGATCCAGATAGTTCAGGGTCGTGACGATGTTCCAGCGGTCAAGCTGGGCTTGGTTGATCTGCTGTGCGCCGTGATAGAGGCCCGTGGTGTCGCCCAGACCCACAGTGTTGGCCGTGGCGAACAGGCGGAAATAGGGGTTCGGGCGGATGACGCGGTTCTGGTCCAGCAGGGTCAGAGCACCTTGGGCTTCCAGAACGCGCTGGATCACGAACATCACGTCCGGACGGCCAGCATCGTATTCGTCAAACACCAGAGCGACAGGGCGTTGCAGCGCCCAAGGCAGGATGCCTTCGCGGAACTCGGTGATCTGCTTGCCGTCTTTCAGGACGATGGCGTCCTTGCCGATCAGGTCGATACGGCTGACATGGCTGTCGAGGTTGATACGAACCAGCGGCCAGTTGAGGCGTGCAGCGACCTGCTCGATGTGCGTCGACTTACCCGTGCCGTGGTAACCCTGAACCATCACGCGGCGGTCAAAGCTGAAGCCCGCGCAGATGGCAATCGTGGTTTGCGGATCGAACTGATAAGTCGGATCGATTTCCGGAACGTGGCTGTCACGCTCTTCAAAGACCGGCACAACCATGTCGGAATCGATGCCGAAGATCTCGCGCACAGTCGCCTTGCGGTGCGGTGCGAGCGTCAGCAGGGTATCAGCGGTGTTTTCGAGCGGAGAGGTCATTGCACTCCCTTAGTGCGGGCGCGTTCACGGCTCAACAGCCATAAACAGTTACGGGCAGACTGTTAGGCCGCGTGGCCGGCCTTTTTAAGTGTCTTGTAGGCTTTGATCACGTTTTGTAGCTTGGCCTCAGTGGCGCGGTCGCCACCGTTGGTGTCCGGGTGGAAGCGCTTCAGCAGCTCGTGATAGCGGGCTTTGACAGCCTCCTTGGCTGCGCCGGGTTCAAGACCCAGTTCGACCATGGCCTGACGCTCAAGCTTGCCCATGCGTGCCTCGGCTTCAGACATGACCGGACCGGACTGGTCGTTTACGCGACGCTCGAACAGGCCAAAGCTGTCCTGCCAGCCATAACCTGCAGTTGCCCCGCCCATCTTGGCGTTCATGGCAGCGGTAACGCGCGAGTTGCGGCTGACCTTCATGTCCCACGTCGGGCGGCCGCCGGTCATGGCCTCGTTTTCCTGCGCAGCGCGAATCTGCGCCTCGGTCATTCCGGCGTAGAAGTTCCAGCTCTTGTTGTACTGGCCGGCGTGCGCCTGACAGAAGTTATAGAAGTCACTCATGTTCTCGCGCGATTTGGGCGCGCGGGCGGTGGCCGCTTTGGAGCAGCCTTCCCAGTCGCAAGGCTTCTCGCCGGGCTTGAGGTGCAGGACGTCAGCCTCGGCCGCTTCCTCGTCGGGCTTGGGGGGCTTCACACGGATATCGGTGAAACGGGGTTTGTATTCGAAAGAAGCGGACATTCCGGTTAGTCTAGGCGTGATTTGTGTTGCTTCAAGGACTTGACCCATGGCTGATGGCCCGGTTGCCCGAATTATCCGTCAAAAACTGCAAGCCGCGCTATCTCCGCAACGGCTTGAACTGGAAGATGACAGCTGGCGTCATGCCGGACACCACCATGAAGGCGGTATGGACGCCAAGGCGGGCGGCGAGAGCCACTTCAACCTTGTCGTCGTTTCGGATCATTTTTCGGGTCTTTCGCGTGTGATGCGACAGCGCGAAATCAACAAACTGCTTGCCGAAGAGCTTTCAGGACCGATCCACGCCCTGTCGATCAAGGCTTTGACGCCTGAAGAAGATAAATAAAATCAACATCTTTTGTAATGCGGCTCAGCGATTGCATTTGCATGCGGCAACGATTCACTCTGTCTTAGAACCTTGGCCCTAGGTTTGCCACATTCGGGAAACCGCAGGACGCGAGGGGGCGCCCTTAATGGTTGGTGGTGATAGTATTGGTCGCGGACTGGCGGGTGAAACACCCGGTTCCGCCGCTCAATCTCTAGCTGCGATTCTGGAAACCCAGTATCTGCGCTATCTGATTATCGCCAGCTGGGGGCTGGCTGTTGCGGCTGCGCTGGGCTGGCGCACGGGTACGCTGTGGTTTGTCGCCACCGTGCTGGCCGGTACTGTCCGTGGCATCACCGAGCGTCGCGCTAGCAAGCGCGATACGCGCGACTGGGGCACAGTCTTCCCGATCGTTGCAACGATCACGACGGGTGTGTGGGCCGTAGCTCCTCTGTTGGCGTGGTTCTCCAACGCTCCATTCGGTCGTGAAATGGCGATGGCGCTTCTGGCGTCGGGATATGTGCTGGTGTTTGCACAGCTACGTAACTCGCCGCGTCAGGCCTTGCTGATTTCTTCGCCCTATGGAGTGGCCGCCGGTATTATTGCGGCCAGCCTTTGGGGCACGCCTGAGTTTCTGGCATTCGTGGCAACCGGCCCGCTGATGCTGGGTGGTCTGTTCGTTCTAGTCATGATGACGCTGCTGCGTGAGGAGCGTATCCGTGCCTTCCAGGAGCATCAGAACCATCTGATCGCCGAACTGGAAGCCGCACGCGACAAGGCCGATGCCGCCAATACCGCAAAATCGAACTTCCTTGGCGTGATCTCGCACGAACTCCGCACGCCTATGAATGGCGTACTGGGCGCTGCGCAACTACTGAGCGCATCACGTCTTGATGCCCAGCAGCGCGAGTTCCTGTCTATCATCCGCAACTCCGGTGACAGCCTGCTGTCGCTGCTGAATGACATCCTCGACCTGACCAAGATCGAAGCCGGTAAGATGGCCTTCGAAGTGGTCGATATCGAGCTGGAAGAACTGCACCATCGTCTGCTTCAACCGTTCGAGGCGCAGGCCAAGGCCAAGGGTCTGTCGATGGTGCCAGTGTTCGAGGGGGAGGTGCCTTCGATTGTGCGGGGCGATCCTCTGCGCGTGTCGCAGATCCTGTCGAACCTGCTGTCGAATGCGATCAAGTTCACGGACAAGGGCCAGATTACCTATCGCGTCTTCGGTCGCAGACTGACCGACGCTCGTGTGGCCTTCGAGTTTTCGGTGACAGATACCGGTGCCGGTATCTCGGAGGAGGATCTGGCGCGCCTGTTCCAGCCCTTCACACAGGTCGATAACTCATCGACCCGCCGCTTTGGCGGTACGGGGCTTGGTCTGACCATTTCTCGCCGTCTTGCCAATATTATGAACGGCACAATTAATGTGACGTCTGAAGTCGGCAAGGGTTCTACCTTCACCTTTACCGTCGAGGCCGAGGTGGTTGAATGGGATGCGCCGAGCGTCGATCATGAAGCCGCGCAGGAAGCGCCTGAAGGCTCGGGTCTGAAGGTACTTGTCGTGGAGGACCATCCGGTAAACCGCATGATCCTAGAGGCATGGATGAGCAGCACTGGCCATGTTGCGTCCACCGCAGAAAACGGCGCACTGGCAGTGGAAGCGGCCAATGCTCAACATTTCGATCTGATCATTATGGACGTGAACATGCCCGTGATGGATGGTCTGGAAGCGACGCGACTGATCCGTGAAGCCAACAACTCCAACAGCGATACGCCGATCATCGTCCTGTCGGCATCGGCGAGGGCAGAGGATCACGAAATCGGTCTGGCTGCAGGTGCGGATGCCTATATGAACAAGCCGATCGATTTCCGTCAGCTGGCGATATTCATCAGCCAGGCCACACTAGGCCGTGATGCGCTGAGAGCGGTATCGAATGGTGCCGAAAGCACCAGCGCTGCGGCCTGAGAAAATATCAGAGGCACAGGTGGGTTCCATTTATGGTGTGAGGCGTTAGCCTCGCACCATGCCATTGATGACTGCACTGCCCACCGAGGGCCTCGCCGCGCCGCTGGAAAGCCTTAGCGGCCTTGAACAGAAAATGTCTGCCGACGCCGTTGTGATTGCCAAGGCGTTGGAGATGCTGGGTGTTTTCTCGGTCAATCTGACCGTCGCCCTGATTATCTTTGTCCTGACACTGTTTGCCGCGACATGGGCATCGCGCGCGACCAAGAAAATCCTAGGTCGCACCCGTTCGTTGCGACAGGACCAGACCGTCATCGGCTTTATCTCGCAGATTGTGCGGGTGGTCGTGATCATCATCGGTATGATCGCTGTTCTGCAGCGACTAGGCGTACAGACCACCTCTATCATTGCGGTTCTGGGTGCGGCCTCGCTGGCCGTTGGTCTCGCTCTGCAGGGGGCTTTGTCGAACGTCGCGGCAGGCGTTCTGCTGCTGATCTTGCGACCCTATCGTGTCGGTGACGCCATCGAGGTCAGCGGCGTGGTTGGCACGGTCAGTAAGCTTGATCTGTTCGTCACCCAGATGACAAATGCCCGTAATAACAAGATCATTATCCCGAACTCTAAGGTTCTGGGTGATGTGATTACGAACCTGACGGGTCAGAACACACGCCGCGTCGATATCAATTTCACTGTTGGCTATGGCGAGAACCTGAATGAGGTCCGCGAGGTGTTGTCATCCATGGCGAAGGCGCATCCCAATGTGCTTAAAACGCCGGAAGTCTGGACGGGTGTCACGGGGCTGTTGGACAGCTCGGTGCAGGTCACACTCCACGCATGGGTGAAGACATCAGACCATTTCCAGACCTCAGCCGATCTGATGCAGGCCGGTAAGGAGGCGCTGGACCAGAACAACATCGAGATACCTTATCCGCATCAGGTCACTATGGACTATGCTCCAAAAGGAATCGGCGAGACCGAGGCCACTTCCTAAGACCTGAAAGACGAGTTCCTTGCGTTACGACTTTGCATCCGACAACACCGCCGGCATGGCACCTGCCGCGCTGGAGGCTCTGGTCGCTGCCAATCAGGGATTTGTCTCCAGCTATGGCTCGGACGACTACTCGCGCCTTGCGGCCGATCATATCCGCCAGATGCTGGATACAGACGCGGAAATCCGTTTTGTATTCAGCGGCACGGCGGCAAATTCCATTGCCCTGTCTATGCTCGCCCAGCCGTTTGAGGCTGTTGTCGCCCATCACACGGCGCACGTCTGTACGGATGAGACGGGCGCGCCGAGCCTCTTTGGGCACGGCATGGGTTTGATCGGTGTGCCGGGCTATTCGGGCAAGATCGAGTTGGAAGGCCTTTGCGCCGTTTTAGACGAGCCTGTTGTGGGCCATCGACAGCCTCCGGCGGCCTTGACCCTCACCCAGTGCACCGAATACGGCGCCGTCTATAGCGAAGAAGAGCTTGGAAAGCTGATAGGCACGGCAAAGGCCGCGGGGCTGGGCATCCATATGGACGGGGCGCGCCTCGCGAACGCTGTGGCCGCGGGATTCGATCCCAAGGATATTGGTCGTCTGGGCGTGGATATTCTGAGCTTTGGCGGTGCCAAGGCCGGTGCGCACGGCGTCGAGGCTCTGGTTGTCCTCAAAAAGAGCTTAGCGCGGCGCATCGACAACCGCTTGAAACAGGCGGGCCAGACCGCATCCAAGGGGCGTTTCCTGGCTGCCCCTATGCTGGGTCTTCTGCAAAGCGGACAGTGGCTGTCAGGCGCTGAACACGCCAATGCCATGGCCCAGAAGCTGGCCGAAGGTATCGAGACAAATACTCGCTTCGTGCTGGCTCATCCCGTTGAATCCAACACTGTCTTTGTCCGCATGGACGATCAGGCAGTGGAAGCCATCCGCGCCAAGGGCTGGGCAGTCTATGCGTTTGATGACGGCTCGATCCGCTTTGTGTGCTCTTGGGCCACTTCAGAAACAGCGGTCGAGGAACTTCTAAGCGACCTTTCCGCTTCCAGTTAAGGTTGGCTGTGTCGGGACGCATGGCGATGAACACCAAAGAGGGCATCGAATATGCGCGGTGAAAGAGGCGGACGTGGTGACGTGACTGCAAAGGCTATGCAGGCAGGTCAAACGCCGCCGTCCGAAGCACCCAAAACGCTTCAGGCCATTTCGGATCTGATCAAGCTGGTGGGCCGCTCGAAGGCACCGCACCTGCGATTGCGCTTGGTTGGTTCAATCCTTCTGACCTTGGCCGGTAAAGGCCTTGGTGTGGCGGCCCCCCTGGTTCTGGGGGCGGCGGTAAACCATCTGGCACAAGGGCAGGGCGCAGTCGCGGCCATGGGCATGGGCTTTGCCGCCTTCGCCGTGGGCTGGGCTGTGGTGCGCTTTCTCGCATCGGCCACGCCGCAAATGTCCGACGTTGTTTTTGCACCTGTTCGTGCGGCGGCACAGCGCCAGACGGCGGCCGATACATTCTCGCACGCCCTGAGCCTGTCGCTTGATTTCCACCAGACCAAGCGGTCGGGCGCGCTTTCACGCATCATGGATCGTGGCGCGCGTGCGGTGGATTTCCTGCTGCGCATCCTGATGTTCAACCTTGGTCCGACGGTGCTGGAGCTGGTTCTGGCGGCGGCGGTGCTTGGTGGACGCTACGACTGGCGCTTTGCCGCCGTTGCGATTGTGGTGGTGCTGACCTATGCGACGGCCACCTTCATGATGGCCAACTGGCGTCTGGAACACCGTCGCGAGATGAATGCCGCTGACGCAGAGGCTGCGGGCCTGTCCGTCGATGCGCTGCTGAACTACGAGACGGTGAAATCGTTCGGCGCAGAAGGCCGAGCTTCGGAAGCCTATGAGCGCTCGCTCGGCACCTATATGCACGCCTCGCTCAAGGCCAATAACTCGCTGGCGGCATTGAACCTTATCCAATCGCTGATCATGAACCTTGGTTTGGGTGTCATGGCGGTTATGGCGGGCTTCGAAGCGGCGGCGGGTCGCATGGGGCCGGGTGACGTGACTGCGGCTGTGCTGATTATGATCTCCCTCTATCAGCCACTGAATATTCTTGGCTTTGCCTACCGCGAAATCCGACAGTCTTTCATAGACATGGAAGAGATGCTTAAGGTCACGCGTCAAAAGCCACAGGTGGCTGACAAGCCTCAGGCGGTGGCTCTTCCGCGTCCTGATGGCGAGTGTGGCGCAGAGGTTCGCTTCGATAATGTCAGCTTTAAACACGACGCTCGCGCCAATGGGCTGGACGACGTCAGCTTCATTATCGAACCCGGGACGACGACTGCTCTGGTCGGTCCATCAGGATCGGGCAAGTCCACGATTGTGAAACTGGCGCTGCGTCTGCTTGATCCGCAGTCCGGCACGGTATCGGTCGCGGGGCATGATGTGCGTGACCTGACGCAGGCATCCTTGCGCAGTTCGGTAGCCTTGGTGCCGCAGGATGTGGCGCTGTTCAACGATACCTTGGCGGCCAACATCGCCTTTGCGCGACCTGAAGCCAGTGAGGCGGAAATCTGGGCGGCGGCTGAGTCTGCAGAACTGGCCGAGTTCATTCGCGGACTGCCGGAAGGCATGGAAACCCGCGTGGGCGAGCGCGGCCTGAAGCTTTCGGGTGGCGAGCGCCAGCGTGTCGGCATCGCTCGTGCTTTGCTGGCTGACCCTTGCGTTCTTATTCTCGATGAGGCGACCAGCGCGCTAGACAGCCGTACCGAGGCTTCGATCCAGCAGACCTTGCGCAAGGCAAGGGCGGGTCGCACCACGCTGGTGGTTGCGCACCGTCTGTCCACCATCGTGGATGCCGAGCAGATACTGGTTCTGAAAGAAGGACGCGTGGTCGAGCGTGGCGCACACCATCAATTGGTAGCCCGTCATGGCGGGGAATACGCAGCCCTATGGCGCAAACAAACGCGCGGTAGCAGCGGCGCAGAGACGGCTTAGGCGGTCTCTGCCGATCCCGTCTTGGCGCGCAGAACCTCTTTAAGGCTGTTCAGCACCTGATCACGGGCTTCGCGCTGGCTATCCGGGAGGGTGATCAGCAGGCGGAAGGACTGGGCGTGGACGGTGACGATGCGCCAGTCAAAGGGCTCTTCATCCGGCGCGGCGTCCAGCAGGTCACACAGATTGGCCGCCGCCATGCACAGGTCTTCACGTCCGAATGGGCCCGCGGCGTCAATAATATTGCTCGAATAGCTATAGGCACGGTCCAGCGCCTGCCTGTTTTCGTCCAGATTGGCAGGAAGGGCGAGGGCGGCCAGTTTTGTTATCGCCTCATCGATAAGCGCGAGACTGCGCGTCTCCAGCGAGGCCAGATTTTCGGCTGCCTGTTTCAGCGCAGTCGTCGTGCTGATGCCACCCGGCTGATCGATCAGCGTCGAGAGACGCGAGCGACGACGGTTATGAGTGATGACAGTTCCGGTCATATCAGCGCCTCGCGATCCTTGTTGAAATGCGCTTTGCGTATTTCCTCGGCTCGACGCTCTTCGCCGAACCACGGGACATTTTTGAAACGCCGGTCAGGTCCGAGATAATCGCCAACCTCAAGGAAGGGGCGGTTATCGCGAGATACCCAAACAATACGTTCCAGCAGGGTAAGCGAACTAAAAGGCTTGGTGATCAGGAAGTTGGCACCGCAATCGCGGGTTTCACTGACCTTTGAACGCCTAACGTGTGTGGCGGTCATGATGACAGGAGCGAAGGCGTTCGGCTCCAACTTAGAACGCCGTAACCACCGTACGAATTCATAACCGGACATGCCGGGCATATCGGCGTCGACCAAAATCAGGTCTACGGGAACTTCACCCAAAATCGAAATCGCTTCGGATGCAGAACTGAGGCTGTATCGGACCTTAAGCCCGAAACCGGCCAGAGCCTGTACCGTCAACTCGCGTGCGAACTCGGAATCGTCGATGACCATGGTCACCGCGCCATCGAAGTTGAACACGGCGCTTTCGCGCAGCGTTTCGCCCATACCGGGCGAGCGGGCCGTCAAATAGGACACGCCAAACCAACTCCAAGGCAAAAAGAAAGCGTTGCGATTCTATTTTAGGGTTAAGACCCCTTAACAAATCGCAACGCTTGCTTGTCTTTAGGCCGTTTGGGCCAATTTGGTCTTAGCCGAGGCGACCGATCGCATAGAAGCGGTCTGCACGCTGGGCGCGCAGTTGGTCTGCGGAAAGGCCAGAGAGGGACTTCAGTTCTTCTTCCAGCACATCACCGACGTTCTGGATCGCGGTATCGCGGGCCGTGTGGGCACCGCCCATCGGTTCCTTGATCACGCGGTCGACGATCTTCAGGTCCAGCAGGTCGGGGCCGGTGATCTTCATGGCCATGGCGGCGTCTTTGGCGCGCGAACCGTCGCGCCACAGGATGCCTGCGGCACCTTCCGGCGAGATCACCGAATAGATCGAGTGTTCCAGCATCAGCACGCGGTTGGCCGCAGCAATAGCGATAGCGCCGCCCGAACCACCTTCACCGGTGACGGTGGAGATGTAGGGCACGCCCAGCGTCAGGCCGCGTTCGGTCGAGCGGGCAATGGCCTCGGCCTGACCGCGCTCTTCGGCACCCAGGCCCGGATAGGCACCGGCGGTGTCGACGAAGCTGAGAACCGGCAGGCCGAACTGTTCGGCCATATCCATCAGGCGCACAGCCTTACGGTAGCCTTCGGGACGGGCCATGCCGAAGTTGTGCTTCAGGCGGGTCTGGGTGTCGTGACCTTTTTCGTGGCCCATGATGACGACGCCCTGACCACGGAAATGGGCCAGACCGCCCAAAATCGCCTGGTCGTCACCGAACTGGCGGTCGCCGTGCAGTTCTTCGAAGTCCGTGAACAGGCCGTCGATATAGTCGATGAAGTGCGGACGTTGCGGGTGGCGCGCAACCTGCGTGCGCTGCCATGGATCGAGATTGTCATAGGTCTCGCTGCGCAGAGCAGCGGCCTTGGATTTCAAGGTCTCGATTTCTTCTTCGAAGGAGCCGCTGGAGGGATCGAGCTGTGAAAGCTCGCGAATCTTGGCTTCCAGTTCAGCAATCGGTTTTTCGAATTCGAGATAGTGCGTGGCCATAAAGCGCCCGTGTAACGACCGCGCCATCTTGGCGCTACGGAAAGTGGCGGACCCTAAAACCCGAAGGGCCTCGCGGCAAGAGACAGCATCATATCAGTTTTTGCGTGCAAGAGGATGCTTTGCTTGCACAACCTGCGCGAGGCGGTCTGTCGCGACGTGGGTATAGATTTGAGTTGTCGAAATATCGGCGTGCCCAAGCAGGGTTTGCACAACGCGCAGATCGGCTCCGCCTTCCAACAGGTGCGTGGCAAAGGCATGGCGCAGAACGTGGGGGCTGATGCGTTCCGGGTCGATATTTGCGGCCAGCGCGGCCTCATCCAGAAGCTGGGCAAAGCGGCGGGGCGTCAGGTGGCCGGACTTGCCGTGCGACGGGAACAACCAAGGGCTGGGTGCGGGGCTGGTGGCTTTCTTTCCCTTGGCCGTTTCTTTCGGCGCATCGCGCACGGCCAGCCAAGCCTTGATCGCCTCGCGTGCTGAGCCATTGAGAGGCACGAGGCGCTCTTTATTGCCCTTGCCGCGAACGATCAGATAGGCAGGATCGCGTTGAACGGCCTCAAGTTTTAGAGCCAGAAGCTCTGACACCCGCATTCCCGAGGCATAGGCCATCTCGACCAGCGCCATCAGGCGAAGTCCGGCGGCGCTGTCCTTGGCGGCAATCGTTGCCAGAAGTCGCTCGACCTCTTCGCGGCTGAGGCTGCGGGGCAGGGGGCGGCCTTGTTTCGGGGCGTCAAGGCGTCGTGAAGGATCGTCCTCGCGCCACCCCTCGCCAATGGCAAAGCGATAGAACTGGCGTACCGAGGCGCGCCTGCGGGCGGCGGTGGCGGCGGATAGGCCGCGTTTGGAGAGGTCCGCGAACCAACCCTCGATATCTTCCTGACCTGCTTTCAGCAGACCTCCGGCATGGCCCAAATGAAGCTCGGCATCGGCCAAATCACGTCCGTATGCGGCAAGAGTATGCGGCGAAGCATCCCGCTCTACGGACATCATCTCCAGAAAGGCTTCGATTTGTGGCGTCATTGATGCCCTTGGGGGTGTGGAGGTCGTTCTTACGTGTATAGAAGAGGGCGTTAAGAACATGAACTGCGCTGCTTCGCCCGATTCTTCTATACTGAGCCTGAACCGCACCATCGCCCTTGTCGGCTTGATGGGCGTGGGCAAGTCCACCGTGGGCCGACGTCTGGCCTCACGGCTTTGTCTGCCGTTTGCAGATGGCGATCACGAAATCGAATCGGCGGCTGGCATGACTGTCAGCGAGATTTTCACCAGCCGTGGCGAGAACGAGTTCCGCGCTGGTGAGGCTCGCGTGATGAAACGCCTGCTGGAAGGGCCACCCATTGTGCTGGCGACCGGAGGCGGTGCGATGATGAACGCTGAGACTCGTGCCCTGCTAAAGAAGCACGCTGTCACGGTTTGGATGCGGGCTGATCTGGATGTGATCGCCGAGCGTGTGGGCCGCCGCGATACGCGCCCGCTATTACGCGGCCGCAACACGCTGGAAGTGCTGCGTGAACTGGCTGACAAACGCTATCCCATCTATGCCGAGGCGGACCTGACGGTCGATGTCGGTGTGGGATCGCACGGTGCGGCCGTGGAACTGATGTTGAACGAACTGAGACGCTACGCTCAGGCAAGGACGAGTTCATGACCACTGCGATTCAGGTCGAAGGCGGCGCATTCGCGCCATACCAGGTTGTGGTGGGGCGCGATCTTCTGGCAACGCTCGGTTCGGTCGTCAGCGCATACAAACCGACCCGAACGGTCGTCATCAGCGACGAGACCGTGGCGGCAATCCATGGTGCGGCGGCTATCGCTTCGCTGGAAGCTGCGAACATCCCCACCAATCTGGTGACCGTTCCTGCTGGAGAGGCGTCAAAGAGCTTCACCTATCTGGAACAGATTCTGGATCGACTGATCGCGCTGGGTTTGGACCGCAAGTCATTGGTAATTGCGCTGGGCGGCGGTGTGATCGGCGATCTGGCCGGTCTGGCTGCGGCGCTGTTCATGCGCGGGATTGATTTCATTCAGGTGCCGACGACCCTGCTGGCACAGGTGGATTCCTCGGTCGGCGGCAAGACGGCGATTGATACGCCGCGTGGCAAGAACCTGATCGGAGCTTTCCATCAGCCCCGGCGCGTGCTGGCCGACATTTCGGTTCTGGCGACACTTCCTGTGCGTCAGGTGCGATCGGGCTGGGCCGAGGTGCTCAAGCACGGCCTGATCTGTGACGCGCCATTCTTTGACTGGCTGGGCGGCGAGGGGGCCGTTGGTGCATCAGGCGATGCCGATGCTCTGGAGCGGGCAGTCATCCGCTCGGTCCAGATCAAGGCACAGGTTGTCGGTGAGGACGAAAAGGAAGCGGGCCGTCGTGCCTTGCTGAACCTCGGCCACACCTTCGGGCATGCGCTGGAGGTCGAGGTCGGTTTTGACAACACCCTGACCCACGGAGAGGCGGTTGCTATCGGTTGCGCCATGGCGTTCCGTTATTCGGCGCGTCTTGGACTGTGCTCGGCAGACGAGGCGAAACGTGTCGAGGATGGCATCCGTGCGGCGGGCCTTCCTTCGCGTGTTCGCGACGTTAACCACAGCTTCGATGCGCCAACTCTTCTTGCCCGAATGGCGGGAGACAAGAAGGCCGAGGGCGGTCGCCTGACCTTGATCCTCGCCCACGGGATCGGGCAGGCCTTTGTGACCAAGGACATCGACGCCGATGATGTTCTGGCCTTCCTTGAAAGCGAAATCCTGCTGTGAAGATCACGTCTCAAGTTCTTGAAAATAAAGTGGTTCGATTGGAGCCATTTACGCCGGAACTTAGAGACGAGGTACAGAACGCCCTGAACCATGACCCTCAGGCATGGGCGGATATGGTGGGCGCGGCCTATGGTCAGTATTTCGAACCATGGTGGAATACGGCGCTTAGTGCCGCCGCCAGCGGTTCGCGAATTCCATTCGCGGTCAGGCGTAAATCAGATGGCTTGGTGGTCGGTACGACCAGCCTCTATGAAATCAGGCCGGAGCATCGCCGCTGCGAGATCGGCTCGACTTTTTACATGCCCGAAGCGCGTGGATCAGCGATCAACCCATCATGCAAATTGCTGTTGCTGACCCATGCCTTTGAAAGCGGGGCGGTGCGGGTCGAAATCATCACCGATGCGATAAACGCGGCCAGTCAGGCCGCTATTCGCAAGATGGGCGCGACCTATGAAGGCACTCTGCGCAAACATAAGGCCACGTGGACCGGACGCATGCGCGACACGGTCCAGTTCGCCATTCTGGTGGATGAGGAATGGCCGAACGTGAAGCGCGGTCTGGAAGAGCGGATCGCCAAGCTTACCGCTTAATGGCCTAGTCGACCGCGCGGCAATCGGTCTTGTTGGTGTTGTCGGTCTGCCAAGTGGCCGTAGTGCCCTTGCCGCGCAGTTCAACCGTGCCTGAGCGATACCAGATGCCGCTGGCAGCCTGTTGCTGCATCAGATCGTGGGCCAGCCCGTCAGAGGTGCGAACGGTCGCCATACGGCGCGGGTTATCGAAATCGACCGTCAGACGCGTGCTGTTGGTGCAGATGTACATGGCGCGAATGGTCTGGTTCATCGCGTTTTCTTGAAGTTCCGCTCCCGTGCGCCTTTGGGCGGTCTGGGCCTCGATGGCGCGTCGCTCGACGGCAGAGCTGTCATTGGTCACGGGTGTGGTCTCGTGAATCTCACAGGCTGAAAGCAACAAAGCGGAGGCTGTGGTCGCCCCCACGACAATACCGTTAACTTTCATGACCCGCATTTCTTTCTGCTGCGCCCCGGGGCAGTTGGACACTAACGAGGTTAACTCTTTGGAGTTCCCTTGTTACGACGAGATCTGAAGAAGCTTTTCAGCATGCCGGCTGCGGTTTCGGCCTGAATTCCGGCGTGGGTTTCGGGACGCCAGTGGCAGGTGGGCTGTTCGAAGAATTTTGGACCGTTTTTGACGGCTCCGCCCTTCACATCATCCGCACCCCAGACGACACGCCCGATGCGGGCATGGCTGATGGCACCGGCGCACATGGCACATGGTTCCAGCGTTACATACAAAGTTAGGTCTGTGAGACGATAATTCTCTAAAGTCTTAGCTGCGTCGCGCAACGCTATGATTTCAGCGTGTGCAGTCGGATCATGGCTTGTGATTGGGCAATTTTGCCCTTTACCTATCACTTCGCCGGTTTTTTCGTCCACAATCACTGCGCCGACAGGCACCTCGCCGGCTTCCGCCGCCGCTTGCGCCAAATCGAGCGCCATGCTCATGAACCGCTCATCATGGATCGCCATAACCGAGACAACGACAAGAAGCCCCGCGCCCGTCAAGACGACGGCCCGCGTGGTCCCCGTAAATTCGCCGATAAGGGCCCGAAATTCGGCTCCGGTGACAATAAAGACCGCAAGTTCGACGACCGCGGCCCCCGTTCGCGCGATGAGAATCGCCCGACTT
>JAEZHG010000248.1 GCA_023436945.1 Pseudomonadota bacterium
GAACTGGACGGGGTGGGGCGCTGTGTCGCCCGCTTCCGCTAGGGGCCGAGAGCCCAAGGGGATAGTAATGAGCAAGATCAAATGCGCGATCATCGGATCGGGCAATATCGGCACGGATCTGATGGAAAAGCTGATCCGCTATCCGAAAAATCTGGAGCTGGCAGCCGTTGTCGGCGTCGATCCGGCGTCGGAAGGTTTGGCTCGCGCCCGCGCTCACGGCGTATTCGCGACCCACGAGGGC
Organism: Pseudomonadota bacterium; assembly: GCA_023436945.1. Classification (GTDB taxonomy): domain Bacteria; phylum Pseudomonadota; class Alphaproteobacteria; order Caulobacterales; family Caulobacteraceae; genus Brevundimonas. The sequence goes on from JAEZHG010000248.1 coordinate 242, forward strand.
CTTGCTGGTCTGGTCGCTTCGGAGGTGTATCCCGAGATCGGCGTCGTGTTCGACGCGACTTCGGCCTATGCGCACAAGGATCACGACGCGCGGCTACAGGCAGATGGCAAGCTCGTTGTCGACCTGACGCCCGCGGCTATCGGTCCATTCGTTGTTCCGGCCGTCAACGGCGACGAGAACATCGACAGCGGCAACGTCAACATGGTCACCTGCGGCGGTCAGGCCACCATCCCGATGGTGGCCGCGGTCAGTCAGGTCGCAAACGTGCGCTATGCGGAGATTGTCGCTTCGGTTTCCTCGCGTTCAGCAGGCCCTGGCACCCGCGCCAATATCGACGAGTTCACCCGCACGACGGCCCGCGCCATCGAGAAAGTCGGCGGTGCAGAGCAGGGCAAGGCGATCATCATCCTGAACCCGGCCGAGCCGCCGATGATTATGCGCGATACCGTCTTTACCCTGTCGGATGGTGCCGACGAGGTAGCCATTCGCGCCTCGGTCGAGGCCATGGTCGCCAAGGTCAGCGCCTATGTTCCTGGCTATCGCCTGAAACAGCAGGTCCAGTTCGAGCGCTATGGCGACAACAACCCGCTGACCATTCCGGGTCGCGGCCAGTTCAAGGGCATCAAGACCTCGATCTTCCTCGAAGTCGAAGGGGCAGGGGACTATCTGCCGCCCTACGCCGGTAACCTCGACATCATGACCGCTGCGGCCAAGGCCACGGGCGAGCTTCTGGCCGCGCGCCGCCAAGAGAAGGAGGCCGCGTAATGGGCTTCGACGTCAATAAAGACGCTCTGTACATTCAGGACGTAACCCTGCGCGACGGCATGCACGCCATCCGTCACATGTACGGTCTGGACGAAGTGCGCGCGATTGCCCGCGCTTTGGACAAGGCTGGCGTTCACGCCATCGAAGTCGCCCACGGTGACGGCCTGTCGGGTGCAAGCTTCAACTACGGCTTTGGTGCCCACACCGACTGGGAGTGGCTGGAAGCCGTGGCCGAGGTTCTCGAGAAATCGGTCCTGACCACCCTGATCCTGCCGGGTGTCGGCACGGTCGAGGAGTTGAAGCGCGCCTATGACATAGGTGTGCGTTCGGTTCGCGTGGCCACCCACTGCACCGAAGCCGACGTGTCGAAACAGCACATCGGCATCGCCCGCGATCTGGGCATGGACGTCTCGGGCTTCCTGATGATGAGCCACATGATCGAGCCGGACGCGCTGGCCCAGCAGGCCCTGCTGATGGAATCCTATGGGGCGCAATGCGTTTATGTGACCGACAGTGGCGGCGCTCTGGATATGGACGGCGTCAAGGCCCGCTTCGAGGCCTATGACCGTGTGCTGAAGCCGGAAACTCAACGCGGTATCCACGCCCACCACAACCTGTCGCTGGGCGTCGCCAACTCCATCGTCGCGGCCCAGTGCGGTGCCGTTCGCATCGACGCCAGCCTGACGGGCATGGGCGCCGGTGCCGGCAACGCGCCGCTGGAAGTCTTCATCGCCGCCGCCGACCGTAAGGGTTGGAACCACGGTTGCGACGTCAGTGCCCTGATCGATGCGGCAGAGGACATCGTGCGTCCCCTGCAGGACCGTCCGGTCCGCGTTGACCGCGAGACGCTGAGCCTTGGGTATGCAGGGGTCTATTCTTCGTTCCTGCGTCACGCCGAGAAGGCCGCCGAGGACTATGGCCTGTCGACCAAGGACATCCTTGTCGAGCTGGGGCACCGCCGCATGGTGGGTGGACAGGAAGACATGATCGTGGACGTGGCGCTCGACATGATCAAGGCCAAGGCGGACGCCTGAAGACTGGTTCTCGAATAAGCCAAGGGGAGGCTGGTATGCGTGAACAGGGTTGGTGGCCAAAGACTATCGAGGCCGCCGTAAATGCTAACGCACTCCAGCCTTCCGACTGGACGCACAGCGCAGACGTCGTTGTCGTCGGTTATGGCGGCGCAGGGGTATGTACCGCGTTGGAGGCTGCTGAATCCGGTCTTTCAGTCATTGCGCTGGACCGCGGTAACGGTGGCGGGGCAACCACCATCAACGGCGGTGTTTTCTATGCCGGCGGTGGCACAACCACCCAGAAAGCAGCCGGCGTCGAGGACAGCGTCGACGCTATGTACGAGTATCTCAAGATCGAGGCAGGGGGCGTCGTCTCTGACGAGATGGTCCGCCGGTTTTGCGAGAACAGCGTCGATGATCACGACTGGATGGTCGCGCACGGCGTGAAGTTCAGGCCTGTTCTTTACGAGAAAAAGACCTCGTACCCGCCGACGACCTACTACCTCTACCACTCTGACAGCACGCTGGCGAAACGCTATGCGGACCAGATAAAACCTGCCGCGCGGGGGCATCGTGTCGATCTGCCACCGACGCGCGGTGCGCATGGGTATGGCGCGGGGGTGTATGACCCCTTGAAGGAAGCCGCCGATCTGGCTGGTGTGAACCTTCTGACAGAGACCATTGTCGAGGCGATGGTTCTGGATGCATCGGGGGCGGTTGTAGGCGTCAAGGCGCGGCGTATCTCTGAAACGAAGCCAGCGCTGGCGCAGTGGCGAAAACTGCAAGCCCGTATCACCAAGATGGCCGCCTATCCTCGAACCTGGCCGGGTGCGAACTGGTTCGATGCGCAGGTGCTGAAGCTGTCCCGCAAGGCATCGGACATGATGCGTGAGCATGGCGAGACGCAGTACATCAAGGCCGCAAAAGGCGTGGTGATCACTGCGGGTGGCCATGTCTTCAACCGCGAGATGGTGGCCCATTTCTCGCCTGACTACATAAAGGGTTTGCCTCTGGGCACACCGGCAGATGACGGTTCGGGCGTCTGTCTTGGCGTGACCGCAGGTGGTGCAATGGTCGGTATGGACCGGATCAGCGCATGGCGGTTCATCAATCCGCCTTTCAGTTGGGCGCGGGCTCCGCTGGTGAACTCTGCGGGTAAGCGGTTTATTGATGAAACCCTGTATGGCGCTGCCATCGGCAAGGCCATGTGTGATGGCCGCGACGGCAAGGCGTGGGTCATTCTGGATAAGTCTCTGGTCAAGCAAGCTAAGGCTGAAGCCAGCGCAGAGGGCGTTCTGGACTTCCAGAAGTGGCCGGCTCTGATGGCGATGGTGCTGGGCGCGAAAAAGGCTTCAACGCTGGAAGCTTTGGCTCAAAAGATCGGGGTTCCGGCAGAGGCCTTGAAGCATTCGATCCAGCAGCACAATGCCGTCGCTAATGGCGAAATAGACCCGTTCGACAAGCGCAGTAGCGACGCAGTGCAGTTGGGCAAGGGGCCGTATTACGCGGTCAATGTATCGATTGATGCGCCGCTGTTCCCGCTTCCCACGCTGACCCTGGGCGGTTTGAGGGTGGATGAAGAAACAGGGCAGGTGCTGAATGAAAACGGCGAGCCGGTCGAGGGCCTTTACGCCGCCGGTCGCAGCGCACTCGGCATCTGCTCCAATCTGTATGTCAGTGGTTTGTCGGTCGCGGATTGCGTCTTTTCAGGCCGTCGTGCTGCGAAATCTCTGGCTTCGACCGGCAAGTGATCGCAATTTCGACAGGAACGCATTATGACCGCTAGGGTAAAGCAGGCCACCCGGCGGAGCAAAATGCAGATCAAAGACGGCAGCTCTTCCAACATTCCGGTGTTGGATGATCTCGATAACGGCATCATCAATATGCTTCGCGAGAATGGTCGTGCGACCAACCTCGAGATCGCCGAGAGCCTTGGCATCACCGCAGCGACGGTTTCAGCGCGCATCAAAAGACTGGAAGAAAGCCGCGCCATGCGCGTGGTGGCTGTTTCGGACTTTGCTGCACATGGCTACGAGGTCCTGCTGGCTGTCGGTATCAAGGTGGCAGGCCGAGACGTCGACGATGTTGCAGCAGAGCTGGGTGCTCTGCCGGAAGTCTTTTCAATCAATATGATGAATGGACGTTTTGATCTGGAGCTTCTGGTCGCGCTAAAGAATTTTGACGAGATCAGTGTCTTCATGACGGATCACGTGGCGCGTATCAAAGGCATTGCCGCCATGGACTCGGCGGTGGCCTATGATGTCGTGAAATTTGAGTTCAGTGTGGCCCCCCTATGAGCAAGCCCAGTCTCGACGATCTTGATTTCCGCATCATCGACGCATTCAGCCGTGATGCGCGTGTATCCAACCGTCAGATTGCCGCCGAACTCGGAGTGACCGAGGGAACTATCCGTACCCGTCTGCGCCGTTTGCAGAATGACGGAATGATCCAGTTCACTGTCGTCACCGACTTCCGCATGGCCGGTTCACCCAATCTGGTGATGATGTGGATTCAGGCCGAGCCGTCCAAGGTGCCGCAGCTTTCCAAACAGCTCTCGGAAATGCCGGAAATCGGCTCTGTCGTACTTTTGTTGGGCCGTTGCAGCCTTATGGCTACAGGTTTGTTCACCACGGTTGAGGCTGCTGACAGCATCGTCCGTCGTAAGATACGTCCGCTGGATGGCGTGATCGATGTCGAGCTGTCGTGGTCCATCGGTACTCCCAAATACGATGCCCGACTGGCACGGATCACAAGACCAGATGTAAATTAATCCAAACAAAAAGGCCGCCAGATCTGCTGGCGGCCTTTTCTTTATTGTGTCGCATGGCCGGCAGCGGCCCATGCAAATGTCATGGCGGGACCGAGTGTCGAACCAGCGCCGGGATAAGAACCGCCCATGACCGATGCGGCAGTGTTGCCTGCCGCATACAGCCCTTCGATGGGGGCACCATTAACATCCACAACGCGTGCGTGCTCGTCCGTAGCCAATCCGCTGCACGTACCGATGTCTCCGGCATAGATCGGCACGGCGTAATACGGGGCTTCGTCCAGCGCGGCCAGTGTGGGGTTGGGGCTCACGCGCGGGTCGCCGTACATGCGATCATAAGCGCTGTTTCCGCGACCGAACGCGGGATCATTCCCGGCAGCGGCATGGCTATTGAAGCCGGTCACCGTCTGTTCAAGACGCTGCGGGACCGCCCCGATTTGATTGGCCAAATCCGACAGGGTTCTCGCCTTTTTGACGGTTTTGGTGACGCCGGGAAGTTGTAGCCAGTCGGGAAGCAACGGGTAGAGGGGCCCCATGGGATAATGTCGACGATAGCGGCTGTCGAAGATCATCCAGAAGCGTGGTGCCGACCCGATCTTGGCCGCGTGGGCCATCATCTGCTCGCCGGCGATGTGATAGGAGCTGGCCTCGTTCATAAAGCGCTCCCCGTTTTGATCGACCATGATGCATCCGGGCAGAGCACGTTCGATGGTGCATAGCCGACCGCGTTGTTCTCCTGGCACGCGGAATACGGGCGCCCACCATGCGGCACCCATGCCCCGTACCTGTGCCCCGATGGCTGTTGCGGCCTTAATCGCATCGCCCGTATTGTTGGGTTGTGAGCCCGAATGGGTTGGGTCTGGCAGGTGCGGCAAGTGCTGCTGGCGTAGTTCGGTGTCGCGCTCCCATCCACCGGCTGTCAGGATGATGTTTCGCGCAGCGATGTTGATTGTGGCTCCGTCATGCAGGACCGTCGCGCCAATGATGCGCCCGTTTTCGGCCTTTAGATCCTTCAGCGAGGTATCGGTATAAATGGCGACGCCCGCATCACGTGCTGCAAGGACAAGAGCTCCGACCAGTGCATTGCCTAAAGTCAGGAAGCGATCACGCGTCGATGTCAGCCTATAGGGCAGATCGAAGGCGTAGCGGGCCAGCATCTTCGCGAGAGTCTTGATCCAGCCTTTGGGGCGGTAGAGCAGGGCCGTCGTCTCGTCGAATGTCCAGTTGATCACACCGCCGAGGCTGGCCGCGGGAGAGGCTCTGCGCAAATTTCGGATGGATGTGTTGCGCACCCGCAGGTCAAGCGGCAACGGCAGGTGTGTGCGCCATCCCGTTTTACCCCCCTCTGCCTCGGGGTGATAATCGGGGTAGGGTAGAGGGATGTATTGGATGGGTGCCGATGCCATCAGCCAATCCAGCATGGCGGGGGCCTGATGGATATAGGAGCGGATCAGGCTGTCATGGCTCCAACCGGCGGCCAGGGCCCGTATGTAACGGAACGCTTCGTCATCGCTGTCTGCATGGCCTTCCACGCCTTTGGCAAGATTGCTGCACGGTATCCAGATGCCGCCGCCCGAGGTCGCGGAAGTGCCCCCGATTTCCGACGACTTTTCGATGAGAACTACACTCGCTCCTGATTGCGCGGCGCGTAAAGCGGCGACCAGCCCAGCAGCACCAGATCCGACGATTAAAACATCCGCTGCGTCGACGGTATCGATTCTGCGCATATGCCCCCCTGCGGCTGTATAAATCTGTGGTTTGCAGACTTAACATGCGATCGAATGCGCACTCGATCAATTTTCTTTTTTCTTGATCGCTAGTGCGTATTTCTGCGGCCTGCGAAGGTTTGTTGGTTAAATGTCGTTGATTTTTGAACGAAATTTCGCTGAACATCGTGATCGCGTGGGGTGGCTGAAGAGCGCGGATTTGCAATTGACATATTGCGCATAATTTCGGACTTTATTTTACGCATAACAGAAATAAAAATGCGGTTTGGGATTGTGTTTGCGATTTCAGGCGCGGCGACGGTTTTACCACTTGACGTTTTGGGAGCATGTCATGGCGGGCACTGAGGATTACGGTTTGGGACCCTTCACCTTTCCGCGTGGGTGGTTCGTAGTTGCAGAAGCCACAGAGGTTACCAATAGGCCTCTGGCTGTGCGTTACTTCGGTCAAGATCTTGTTCTGTACCGCGGTGAGAGCGGCAAGGTGTACATGGTCGATGCCTATTGCCCGCACATGGGAACGCACCTCGCCAAGAATGACAGCTCCTATGTGGTTCAGGATCATGTCCACGTGGAGGGTGACAATATCCGTTGCCCCTATCATGCGTGGCGTTTCGGACCGGATGGCCGTTGCAACCAGATTCCGTATTCGAAAGCGCCCATTCCGGCAGCTGCGAAAATCCGCACCTGGAAGGTCGAGGAAAAGTACAACTGCATTTTCGCATGGCACGACCCCGAAGGTGGCGAGCCGGATTTTGACCTGCCAGTAATCACGCAGTGGGATGATCCCGCCTTTGTTCAATGGGATTTGGATCACCTGGGTGAACTGCCCTGCCATCCCAAGGAAATCATCGACAATATCTGTGATGTCGCTCACCTGGGCCCGACGCATGGCGGCCCTTGCGAGTATTTCCACAACGTTTTCAACGGCATTGAGGCGCGCCAATTTCAAGGCAGCTATCACCGCGATCTGGCACCGGGCGTCATGCTGGAAACCGACACCTTCTATACGGGGCCGGGCATCCTGCTGTCCTATTTCAACGGCGGATATCAGGTCATGTTCATCGCCCACACTCCGGTCGACGACGGCCGCGTGAAGGCTTGGCATGGTCTGCTGGTCAATTCGGGCAAGGAAAAGGCTGCGCCCGAGGACAAGGACATGCAGATTGCCTATCAGGCCGGCAGTCTGAAAGCTTTCGCTCAGGACTTCGACATCTGGAGAAACAAGGCACCGTGCATCACGCCGATGGCAGTGCCGGGTGACGGCCCCTATAGCAAGGCCAAGATTTGGTACCAGCAGTTCTACAATCCGCGCTCAGAGGCGGCTTCGTTCCAGGCCCGCGCAAACGGTACCTATAAGGTTCACGGTATGCCGGCGGTTCGCGAGGACGTCGCCTAGCCCGAAACCCATACCATCAGAGTGCTTTACGGGGCTGAGGGCCTCGATGATTTCGCACGCCTGTATCCCAACTTTTCGGGGCATGCGCGCAAGCCATTTTCGTCAAAAGCAAAGCGGTGATCAGCCGCGAACCAAGGCCAAAAACAAGGCCAACCGGAGGGACGAGATGACGACCAGGAAGCAGAATAGAACCTATTGGCTCGCAGGCGCGGCAGGCATTGCCGTTCTGTCGGCAATCCCTGTTAAGGCCATGGCGCAGGAAGAACAGGATACCGCCACGGTCGCCGATGTGGTGGTGACGGCGACCCGTAACGCACGTTTGCTCAAGGATGTGCCAATAGCGGTCGATGTGGCGACAGGCGAAAAACTGGAACAGCTCACCATTCTCGATGTGAAGGATGTCCAGCAGCTTTCGCCGGGCCTGGAAATGAGCAACCGCGACGGTCGCTCGAACACCGCTTCGCTTCGCGGCATCGTCTTTGACCCTGACTCCGGCACGCAACCTTCCGTTGACGTCTATATGAACGAGGCTCCGGTCGATCCGCAGCTGATGTTCGCGGCCATGTATGACCTGTCCCAGATCGAGGTTTTGCGAGGTCCGCAGGGTATCTTGCGTGGCCGTACAGCGCCGGGCGGTGCCATCACCATGATGACGCGTCGTCCTGATCTTGCCGAGGTGGAAGGCTACTTCCAGGCTACCGCTACGGATCAGGAAGCCTACAATCTGCAAGGTGGCGTCTCTATCCCGCTGGTCGAGGACCGCCTGGGCGTGCGTCTGGCGTTCGTTGAAGATCGTAATGCGGTCAACTACGTCCACAACGTCACGCGTGACGACTCCTCCGAGGGGGAGGCCAAGAGCTTCCGTGTCTCGTTGTTGGCCAAGCCGACTGAATATCTGACCGTTAACCTCAGCTATCAGCATCTGGAAACCGAACAGCGCCAGTATCTTCAGGTCATCGGCTCGGGTGCCGACCTGCCTGCGGGCGCGCTGCCGGAAATGGGTCTTGTCCGTAACGGGCCAGTCGCCGGCGTAGAGGACCGGATCGCAGTCTCTGACGGCCCGTCCTCCTTCGGTCGCGATGTCGATCTGCTGACCTTCTCTGTCGATTGGCAGATGGCGTCGGGTACTTTGTCGCTGGCTGGCGCCAAGACGGACGCCTTCCTGAACCAGCGTCTCGATTTCGACAGTGGCAATGCCGTGCCGGGCTATGACGAGCATCAGGCCGTCCTGTCACCGACCGACTCCAAAGCCATCGAGTTGCGCTATGCGTCCGAACTGGCCGGCCCGTTCAACTTCCAGTTCGGTGCGGGCTACAGCAGCCATAAACAGGACCCTGCTGTCGTTCTGCAGCGTACAGACTATCTCATCAGTGGTTTTGGTGACGGGGCAGGGGGCGTAGCCTCGACGTTCCCGCACTACACCATCAGCCCGGTCAATGTGTATATCGAAACACCGAACGATGTGGCCAGTAAATCGGCTTTTATCAGCGGTGTTTATGATGTAACCGATCGCCTGCAGGTGAATGCTGGCATCCGCTATGCTTTCTACAACCTGTACCAGCAAAGCATGCTGACCGTGAACGCTGGCGGTCTGGTGGTGATGGATGCTTTCCCCACCCTGCCGGCGGACGATGCCCGCCGCTCCGTCGGGGCGACCACGGGCGGTGCGAGCGTCGTCTATCGCTTCAATGACGACATCAGCGGTTACGTCAGCTATGGCCGATCGTTCAGACCGGGCGTGGCTGCCGTTGGTAACACCGCGCCGCTGGAAGACCGTCTGGTTGTGACCAAGGACGAGACGTCCAACGCTGTGGAACTGGGTGTAAAAGGCACTTTGTTCGACCGTCGCTGGAGCTTTACGGCCAACGCCTTCTATCAGGTGTTTGACGACTATATCGGTCGCACCCCCGGCATGATCCGGATGGCCAGCGGTCGTAACGGCGTGATCGATAGCGTGCTGAAGGTGAATTATAACGCCGACGCCATCGTGAAGGGCTTCGAGACGACAATCTGGGGCAAGCCTACCCCGGACTGGGATGTTTCCGTCTCGGCCAGCTATTCTGACGCAAAGTACGATGGTGCCCAGATCCCGTGCAACGCCGTGGACGGGTCAGGCAACATCATCGTTCCGGTCGGTCAGCAAGCTACTTTCTGTGATGCTGACGGAAAGATGGGTGACCAGTCGCCGTTCCAGCTGTCGGCCAATACCGAATACCGTTTCCAGCCCATCGGCACGGTTGAGCCGTTTGTCCGTGCCCTTGCACAATATGCGACCGGTTTTGACTCCGACATTATCGACTACAGCTACGACAACTTCACCAATGTCAGCCTCTACCTGGGCCTGCGCGGTGAGGCCGGTTGGGAACTGTCGGTGTTTGCCAAGAACCTGTTCGACGAAGCTGTGGTGCGCTCGGCCAGCGACAGTATCCACGCCAAACAGACCAATGTCCTGAACCCCGACTACAGCTTCTCGGCTGGTCCGTCGCTTGTCTCGGGATATCGCAATGTTGTCGTCAACCCGCCGCGGGAGATCGGTGTCTCGCTACGGCTCCGTTTCTGACGAAACCCCTTCAACCCAAGGCCCGATCC
>JAEZHG010000260.1 GCA_023436945.1 Pseudomonadota bacterium
ATCATCCTCGGCGGCGGGCCCAACCGCATCGGCCAGGGCATCGAGTTCGACTACTGCTGCTGCCACGCGGCCTTCGCTTTCGCCGACATCAATGTCGAAAGCATCATGGTCAACTGCAACCCAGAGACCGTGTCGACCGACTATGACACCTCGGACCGCCTGTATTTCGAACCGCTGACCACCGAAGACGTGCTGGAGCTGATCGAGGTCGAGCGCTCCAAGGGCGATCTGATCGGCTGCGTCGTGCAGTTCGGCGGCCAGACCCCGCTGAAGCTGGCCCACGCCCTACAGGAAGACAACATCCCTGTCCTCGGCACCTCGGTTGACTCCATCGACCTCGCCGAAGACCGCGAGCGCTTCCAGCAGATGCTGCAAGCCATCGGCCTGCAACAGCCGCCGAACGCTCTGGCCCGCTCGGCTGAAGAAGCCGCGATCAAGGCTGACGAAGTCGGCTATCCGGTTGTGCTTCGTCCGTCCTACGTTCTGGGCGGCCGCGGCATGATGATCGTGCACGACCGCGAGGGTCTGGACCGCTACGTCGGCGAAGCCATGCGCGTCTCGGGCGATGATCCGGTCCTGATCGACCACTATCTGAACCGCGCCACCGAGGTGGACGTCGACGCCCTGTGCGATGACGAAACCGTCTTCGTCGCCGGCGTTCTGGAACACATCGAAGAAGCTGGCGTCCACTCGGGCGACAGTGCCTGCTCGATGCCGCCGCACTCGCTCTCGCCCGCCATCGTGGCCGAGCTGAAGCGCCAGACCACCGAGATGGCCAAGGCCCTCAACGTGCGCGGCCTGATGAACGTTCAGTTCGCCATCGAAGAGCCGCACAGCGACAACCCGCGCATCTTCGTGCTGGAAGTGAACCCGCGCGCCTCGCGTACCGCCCCGTTCGTCGCCAAGACCATCGGCCAGCCGATCGCCTCCATCGCCGCCAAGGTGATGGCCGGTGAGAAGCTCGCTTCCTTCGGTCTGGTCGACAAGGAACTGGAGCACATCGCCGTCAAGGAAGCCGTCTTCCCGTTCGCCCGCTTCGCAGGCGTCGACACGGTGCTTGGCCCGGAAATGCGCTCGACCGGCGAAGTCATGGGTCTGGACTATAAGCGTGACGACGAAGCGGACCTCGCTCCGGCCTTCGCCCGCGCCTTCGCCAAGGCCCAGATCGGTGGCGGCACCAAGCTGCCGACCGAAGGCACCGCCTTCGTCTCGGTTAAGGATGCCGACAAGGCCTTCATCGTCGAGGCCGTCAAGACCCTGATCGAGCAAGGCTTCAAGATCGTCTCGACCGCTGGCACCCACGCCTTCCTGACCGAACAGGGTCTGGAAGTCGGTCTGGTCAAGAAGGTTCTGGAAGGCCGCCCGAACATCGTCGACGCGATGAAGAATGGCGAGATCCAGCTGGTCTTCAACACCACCGAAGGCAAACAGGCTCTGGCCGACAGCTTCGCCATCCGCCGCACGGCGCTGATGCAGAAGCTGCCCTACTACACCACCGCCTACGGTGCGATTGCCGCGGCCAAGGCCATCAAGGCCATCCGCAACGGCGAAATGGATGTCCGCCCCATCCAGAGCTACAACTAAGAAAATCACCCCCGATGGCCCTGCCATCGGGGGTTTTTCTTAGTTGAGCTTTGTTAAGTGCCCCTATCGTTCGCGCCGCGGGCGCTCACTGATTGAGGGGCGTTTCCTGCGATCAATCCTCGGTGACGATATCCGCCTCGTCGAAGCTGCCCTTGAGCTGGATCATGTCCAGCGGCGCTTCGGCCTTGGCATAGCGCGAGGCAATGGTGCGGTCACCCAGCAGTTCGAATACCGCCTTGTCACCTTCCCAGATCACAGAAGCCGCAGGCCCTTCGCCCTCCGGCGCACGCGAAGCCTCGAAGCTGGTGACCGCTTCGATAAGGTCACCGCACCCTTTGCCCTTGGCCTCGAACACAGCCCCCGTCAGCAGAAGCACATTCTTGTCGCTGGCCATGCCACACAGCATCAGCACAGCTTCCAGCTTGCCGTCCGGCGAGGTCGCACGCTCATAGACCGTGCCGCCCTTATCGCCCGCACAGGCAGCCAGTGACATCAGGGTTACAGCGGTGATTGTCGTCTTAACGAACGTCGCCTTGCCAAAAAGCTTGACCATTCGATTCACTCCTTGCCTCATAGGCACTTCACCACACACTGACACCAATGACACTCCCTGTCTTTCTTCTGATTTGCCTCGCCACAAATGTTTGGGCCTTCCTTGCCTTTTGCTTCGACAAGGTTGCGGCAGTTCGCGGACAGAAACGCACACCGGAAGTGAGCCTGTTAGCCCTGACCATGATCGGCGGCATCGGTGCCATGACGGCATCCAGCGTCATTCGGCACAAGACACGCAAACAGCCCTTCCGCCGCTATGCAGAGGTGCTGACAGGGCTGCATGTGATTGCGGTCGCCTTCATAGCGACCCTGCTGTTCTAGGCTTTTGAGGCCTTCAACTCTTCCATATCGCGAACCACAGCTTCAGGTTTGGGCCTGCCCATGGTCCAGTTGGCCGTCATCCGCACCTTGGGGTTGGGCGCACACCAGATCTCTCCGGTTTCATTGATGGCCGTAACCCAGATGAGGTTGTGTTCCTGACCATAGTCAATCACCGCCACCGCATAGCCGGCACCCTTGCCGAGCACATAAACAGGGATGGTTGGATTAAGCTGCGTCAGAGACATGTTTCACCTCATGTCCAAAACGCCCCCTTGCCGAACGCAGTTCCCGATATAGTCTCGTCCTGAAAGTAATATTCTCTGGAGGGGGAAAATGCGTCTAACCAAAGCACTGATGGCGGGCTCCATGCTGGCCGCCCTGATGACAGCACCGGCACTGGCCGCCGATCCGGCACTCGATGCCGCCGTCCGCGCCGACTATCAGGCCAACCTCGCCAGCCTGTTTGACCATTTCCACACCCACCCCGAACTGTCGGGCCAGGAAGTCCAGACCGCCGCCCGCTTGGCTCAGGAACTGCGCGCACTGGGCTACACCGTCACCGAGGGCGTCGGCGGCACAGGCGTCGTGGCCGTTCTAGAAAACGGCCCCGGCACCACCGTCATGATCCGCGCCCACATGGACGGCCTGCCCATCGAGGAACGTTCCGG
>JAEZHG010000268.1 GCA_023436945.1 Pseudomonadota bacterium
GGCTAGTGTTGAACGGCACGCCGCTGGGGCACAATGCGGCGGAGCGGTCGCTGCCTTTGCGTGATGCCTTCGCCGTGTTGTTCTTTGTCTCTGTCGGGATGCTGTTCGACCCGCACATTGTGATGAACAAGCCGCTGGCGGTGTTGGGCGTGGTGTTCATCGTGATTATCGGCAAGTCGCTCGCGGCGCTGGTAATTACCTCGGCCTTCAAACTCGATAAGGCGACCAGCCTGACGGTGGCGGCTTCGCTGGCGCAGATCGGCGAGTTCTCGTTCATTCTGGCGGCAATCTCGATGTATCTGGGGGCCATGACGCGCGAGACGCATGATCTGATCCTTGCGGCTTCGCTGCTGTCGATCTCGCTCAATCCGTTCGTATTTGCGTGGGTTGACCGACTGGGGGCGCGCAAGCCGCCCGAACAGTTGCCGCCTCCGCCGAAGCTCAGCCCCGAGGAAAAGGACGCGGCTGCCCTGGCAGAGGTGCTGTGAACAATAGAAAGGCCCGCCGTTCTGGCGGGCCTTAAAGCTTATCGGGATGCTGATTTAGAGCACGCCGATCATCTCTGCGACCAGCGGATGGCGGACGATGTCGCGCTCTGCAAGGCGCACGACGCTGACATTATCAAGGGTATCCAGACGCTCTGAAATGTCGGCCAGACCCGATACGCCGGGCAGAAGGTCTGACTGTTGCGGGTCGCCCGTGACGATCATGGTCGAGTGCCAACCGAGGCGGGTCAGCAGCATCTTGAGCTGGACGTAGGTGCAGTTCTGGGCCTCGTCCACGACGACGAAGGCGTTGTTGAGCGTGCGGCCACGCATATAGCCGATAGGCGCAATCTCGATCAGCCCCTCGGCCATCAGTGCCCTGACCCGCTTCATCGACAGGCGATCCGACAGGGCGTCATAGAGAGGGCGAAGATAGGGAGCGAGCTTGTCTTCCATATCGCCCGGAAGGAAGCCGATGCTTTCGCCAGCTTCGACCGCAGGGCGTGACAGGACTATGCGTCCGACCTTTCCGGCTTCCAGGGCTTCGACGGCCTTGGCGATGGCCAGATAGGTTTTGCCCGTGCCTGCGGGGCCAAGCGCCATGACCAGATTATAGTGGTCGATGGCGTTCATTAGTTCGGCTTGGCCCTCTGACTTGGGTTTGAGGGTTTTCAGATAGGCCTGATCACGTTCGTCGTTGGAGGGATAGGGGGACCATGCCGAGTGGTTGGGAAGTTGTCGGCGTCGGCTTTCCTGTGAAAACTCGCGTGTATCCAGAATACCTTCGCGGCGCTGTGACTTCAGTGCAGTACGCTTGGACATGGATGCCTCCGGGCATGAAAAAAGGCGAACCCGACAGGGATCGCCTTGGACGTGATCTGGATGGAGAGGGGGATTGGGCGCGTGTCGTATTCGCGCATACAGAACCCGTGTCCGGATGCTGGAGGGCCATCGCCATAGCGGGGCCGCAGTACTGGAACGGGTCGCACAAACGACAAACGCATTCTCCAGTCACTGGCCGAACCGAGGATGGCTCGGCTACTGATACGAGGCTCAAGGAGAGCCGACGAATCGCAGTTACACTATGAGGGTATCGTGGTTATCGGTTCTTTAAAGTCACGATTTTGCAACGGCCGAGGTTTGATCTGATGAGTGTCTATCGTTTGGGCGATATTGCCCCGCAGCTTCCGGCCGATGGCGAATACTGGATCGCACCGAATGCGACGGTTTTGGGCAATGTGATCGTGCATGCCGGAGCCAGCATCTGGTTCAATGTCGTGATCCGTGGCGACAACGATCCGATCACCATCGGGGCCAACACCAATATTCAAGACGGTTCGATCCTGCATACCGACGACGGCGTGCCTCTGACCATCGGCGAGGGCGTGACGGTGGGACACAAGGCCATGCTGCATGGCTGCACGATTGGCGATAACAGTCTGATCGGTATCGGCGCGGTGGTCTTGAACGGTGCCAAGATCGGCAAGAACTGTCTGATCGGTGCCAATGCCCTGATTACCGAGGGCAAGGTCATCCCTGATAACTCGCTGGTTATGGGGCAGCCGGGCAAGGTGGTGCGTGAACTGGACGAGGCTGCGATCCAGAGCCTTCGCTGGTCTGCGGCTCATTATGTGCAGAACTGGAAACGATATGCGGCAGGCTTTGCGCCGGTCTAACGCTGTTTCGATTTGAGACAGGCCCCGTGCCGTGGCGGTCGGATACGGCACAAAATTCCCCTGACAGGTGTGTCTGGCCGTTAATAAATAGGCCCGCGCCTTGCAGCCTTGGCGATCAAGATTGATCAGGGGCGTATTATGGGTGGACCTATTCGGGCCTTGCTGGCCGGAGCCGTAGCAGGGCTTGGGCTTCTGTTTATGGCCGATGTTGCCATGGCGACCTGTCCGGGGTGCAAACCCCCGCCACCGCCTGTCGCGCCTCCGCCGCCTCCGACAGGGTGTAATAACTGCACGCCGGTGACCCCGCCTGTGGCCTGCTGCGGTGGTGGCAACCTGAACGTCAATGTGAACATCAATAATGTCAGCGCAGGCGCGAGCGCCTCGGCCAATGCCTCGGCACGGGCCTATGCGGGCGCGCGGGCGTCCAGCAATGTGATCGTGATGGGCGGGGGCGGTGCCTATTTCAATGTCGATCAGCCCTATCCTTTGACGGCAGGACTGTCGGTCGAGGCTATGGCCGCAGAGACTGTTAGCGTGCCTTACAGTGCATCGCGCCGGATGGAGAAGCGTGTGCGTATTCAGGCTGTCTGCCTCGATGATCGCAATGTCCCGCATCCGGCATCACAGGTGCGCCCTGGCAAGGACGTGACCTATCAGGGCGAGATCTTCCGCTGCATCGTGGGGAGCAAGATGCAGTACACCATCACCGATCTGGACGGTGGTCCGGGCGAGACCATTCTGTGCAACAAGCGCGAGGCGCTTTGGTATGATGGCACGACCCTGCAATGCCGCCCTGAAAAGCGCGAGCGTGATTGCAACGAGCGTTCTTTGCTGCGCCGCTATGGGGCGGGCGTGAAGGAACTGCTGCTGGTGCGCGAAGAGACCTATACTGAATACCGCGAGGAAGTGGTCCAGCGTTCGGTTGTCACGTCCAGTTCCATGATGATGGACGGCGGTGTTGGCGGTCGCGTCTTCTGATCAGGCGATAGACCTCAATAACAAAGGCCCCGCAGATACCTCTGCGGGGCCTTTCTCTTTTATGTGTCGGATTGCTTATTGGGCGCTGGCAGCGACCACTTCCATCTTCCATGCCGTTTCAGGGCGCAGATAGGTGGCAGCGGCGGTCTGGATATCCTCGACGGTGAAAGTTTCCAGCATGGCGATGTGGCCGGTGATACGCTGTTCGGTGGTCGGGTCCTTGGCCAGATCGGACAGGGCTCCGGCCCAGTATCCGTTACCGGCTTGCGAGCGGCGCAGGCGTTCGATGACCGGAGCGCGGGCGCGGGTCAGCTCGTCCTCGGTAACGGGGGTTTCGCTGAAGCTGGCGACTACCTTGTCCACGGCGGCGTAGAACTCGGCCAGTTTGGCAGCGTCCACCTCGGCGGCGATCATAGCATAGCCATAGTCCTTGAAGACATCCGACGAGTTGGTGTTGGAGATCGGGCTATAGCTCAGGGCCTGCTTCTCGCGGATTTCTTCCAGAACGCGCAGGCTCAGGACCTCGCCCATCAGCGACACGCGACGGGCTTCGCGGCGATCGCCAGTGGAGTCGGTCGTCTGCCATGCCACAACGCCAAATGCCTGTTCGGGCTTGCCGTTATGGGTGATGCGCACAGGCGTGCTGTTGGGCGCAGGGAAGGTGCGCACGTCTGATCCGGCCAGCGGTGCTGGTTCAGCAGAGCGGGTTGGCAGGGCCGCCAGGGTGGATGCCACGGCGCGGGTCGCATCCTCGACCGTGGTGTCGCCGACGATCACGACATCGATCGGTCCCTGGCCAAGACCGGCCATCACACCGGAACGGACGTCTGTGATCGACATCGCGGCCAGTTCTTCTGTGGTCGGCAGAGAGTTGCGGCGGTCGCCGCCAGCCAGTTTGACAGCACCGTCGACAAGGAATGCCCCCAT
This sequence comes from Pseudomonadota bacterium, assembly GCA_023436945.1. Classification (GTDB taxonomy): domain Bacteria; phylum Pseudomonadota; class Alphaproteobacteria; order Caulobacterales; family Caulobacteraceae; genus Brevundimonas. The sequence continues at coordinate 4,067 of JAEZHG010000268.1, forward strand.
GGGAGTGGCGCGCTGTTGCTCGAGAACTTGCGGCAGCAAACCTTTGACACGTTCGAACGGCGCAGCACGCAGTCCCGGATCGGTCAGATAGGCCGTCAGGACTTGCAGTTGCAGGTTCAGGTCCTCCGGACGCGTCGCACCGGACAGGCTGTAGTTATCGTCATTGACCGAGAAGCCGCTGGAATAGATGCGGCCGGTCAGAACGCGGCTGATCTCGTCGGCATTCAGCTTGCCCAGACCGCCGGCCGTGAAGACATTACGGGCCATGGCGACGGGGGTGTATCGATCCGTTGGCAGGCCCAGTCCGCCGTTACCGGTCGTAATCGAGACGAGGATTTCTTCGTCTTTATAGTTGGTCGGCTTGACCGTCAGGCGCACACCGTTGGGGAAGTTGACCACAGTTGCGCCCAGCGCCGGATAGGCGGTTTGACCCGATGGCGTGCCGATGGTGCCGAAGTCGGTATAGGGCCACTCCAGTTCGGCCTGTGCCGCGGGAGCTTCGACAGGTTTGGCGGCGCTGACTTCAAGAATGCGGGTGACCTCAGCCTCGCCGCCTTCAATCGCGACGGGCGTCGAGACAAGCGCAAGCGGGCCCTGGCCATCGAAGGTCTTTGCCAGTTCGGCGTTGACCTGTTCCGGTGTCAGGTTCTCGACCGCGGCGTTGAAGCGGGCGAGGTTGTCGGCAGGCGAGGTGCTGACCGTATTCTCATTGGTGTCGTTGAGAATGCGCATGGCCTGCGACGGGGTCTGCATGGTGGCGGCAGACTGTACCGCATTTTCCAGACGCACCCTGATGTTGGCGATCTCGCGCTGGAGTTCGCCATTGTTGACGCCGAACTGGATCAGACGGCGCTGTTCCTGTTCGATGGCTTCCAGTGCGCGCTGAAGGCCGCCCGGATTGAAGCTGGCGCTGATGCTGGCGAATTCGAGCGAGTCATAGAAGTTGCCCGAGCTGGCGCTGGCACCGATGAAGGGCGGGTTGTCCTGACGCGAGATTTCACCAAGGCGACGGTTCAGAACCGCAAGGCCCAGACTACGGATGGTGTTTTCGTTTCGAAGGGCCGATGTGTCCGGACGAAGATCGGCAGGACGCGTTTTATAAAGCGCGACGCTCGATTGAACGCCCGGTTCAATAATAATGCGGGCCTCTGCCTCACGCGGGGCGAGGGTACCGAGGTCGGGGTCCGGACCGTTCGGGTGGGTGTTGGTCCAGTCCGTGAAGTTCGCCTTGATCTTGGCTTCCATCACGTCGAGGTCGAAATCACCGACTGCGATCATGGTGGCGCGTTCAGGGCGGTAATAGGCGCGGTAAAAATCGATAAAGCGCTGGGTCGGTGCCGTGCGGATGATGTCCAGATCACCGATGGGCAGACGGTCGGACAGACGCTGACCGGTGGCCAAGAGCTTGATCTGGGCTTGCAGGGCGCGAAGGGAAGGGGTGTCGCGCATGCGCGCCTCGCCCACGACCACATTGCGTTCGGCATCAATCGCCGATGGCTCCATCAGCGCGCGCGAGACCTGTTCGCGCATGATCATCAGAGACGTATCGACCGTCTCGTCATCAGTGCGCGGCAGTTCCAGCATATAGGCGGTCTGGTCAAAGCTGGTGAAGGCGTTGGTGTCGGCACCGAAGGCCAGACCCAGACGCTCCAGAATGCGCAGCATGTCGTTTTCCGGCACATTCTCAGTGCCATTGAACAGCATATGCTCGGTAAAGTGGGCCAGACCCTTCTGGTCGTCGTCCTCGTGCAGGGAGCCTGCGTCAATGCGCAGACGCAGCGACGCCTGCCCCGGCGGGGTGGCGTTGCGCATCAGGGCGTAGCGCATGCCGTTGGGCAGGGTGCCAAAGCGGATGCGCTCGTCCGCCTTCAGGTCGCTGGCTTCATGGGCCCATGCTTTCGAGGGTTGGACCTGAGCGGTTTGGACGGCTGCTGCCGAGACAGGCATCGCAATCGCTGGAAGTGCGGCACCAGCTAGAAGCGCAATCGACGATACCGCAGGCACTACGAGGCGTCTGGACAGTGACATGAGGGGGCTCTCCGCATGAGGTCGCCTTGCGAACAAGGCGAAACATTCGCGGCCCGACGAGCCGCGTTTACGGAAATGTTGCAGCCAAGCAGCGACCACACAACTTACAGAACCGTAACATTTGCGTCTTGAGACCGGACCTAACGACGCATCTGTATGGTTCGATCAGTTGCCGGGGCGGGTCACATAGAAGCTGGCACTGTTGCCCGTTGCGGTGGATCCGGTGATTACGGCGCGGCTTCCACCCGTCAGATTGGTGTTGGCGATAGCCGAGACAGGCCCGCTATTGGTCTGGCTGTTGGTCGCGGTCAGTACGCCGCCACAGTCTGAACAGGCATAGCCCGTCACGCTGTTGCCCGTGGCATTGGCCCCGACATAGGCGTCATAGCCGGTGTGTCCGGTGACATAGGCCGTGACAGCGACGCCGCCGGTGTTGATCTGGTTGTTGTCGATCTCGACCCAGATGTCGGCATTGCCGCTGACGGCCTGATTGCCAACACCGTCAGCCACGGCGCGGACCTGACCGAACTCATAGGCATAGGCACTGGCGTGGGAATAGACGTCACCACTGTTGCTCTGGTTGGTCGTCGTTAGCTGCGATCCGCCTGCATTATAGAGAAGCGCGCGGTTTGCGGCGGCGCTGCTGGTGGTGGCGGTGTCCCACGAATTATTGGCGACCGAGACGCTCTCTGCACCCGTCCAGCCGACATTATCCTGAGACACGCTCAGGTCTTGGCCAGAGGTTCCGGTGGTGACGACCTGCACGCTGTTGGAAGCGGCATCTGCGTGGAAGCTGGCCTGACCTGGAACATAGAGCGCCGGCACATAGGTCTGGGCCAGCGTATGTTCCGTGCTTTCCTGATGGATGGTGCCGGAAGCGAAGGTGTTATTGCCGCCCGCATGCAGGCTGTTGGAATAGGCCGCCGAGGTGACCGCTGCTCCGCCGATCAGGCGCGCGTGGGTATTCTCTTGAATGACTGTTGAGACCGCAGGGCCATAGGCATACTGCTGGCTATCCAGTGCCAAGGGCGCTCCATTGGCGGCGACAGAGGCTTCGTTGATGCGGGCCTGATTGACGACAACCACGGGGCCGCGCGTCTGGCCTTGCATATTAAGGCGTGCCTCGGCCACAGCGGCGGCAAAGCCCGTCTGGCGGTTCACAAAGCGCAGCGACTGCTGCTCTGTGCCACCGACGATGCGGTTGCCGATCGCGGTATTGCTGCCCCCAACCTGCTGGCGTGCGTCAACGACATCCAGCCTTTGATGGCTGAACACCTCGCCCAGTTGCAGTTGTTCGTTCAGGACAGTGCTGGCGTCCTGAGCGCTGGCCTTACTGGCTAGCGCCGCGAACAACGCGGTCGCGACGATCGTGCCAGCGAGACGGGTTGGCGCGTGTTTGGCCATTGTTGCTGTCCGTGGTGGGATAGGTTGGGTAATAGCCGCCAGTCGCGCCGACGGTGGTCGGGCCTAGCGGATCATTGTCAGAGCTGAGGCAGATTTCCGGGCCGGGTGCGCCATAGAGGTTGGCCATGAACTCGACCGTTGCACGCTCGACCAGCGCACGAACAGCTAGTTGCACAGGCTCAAGC
>JAEZHG010000333.1 GCA_023436945.1 Pseudomonadota bacterium
CGCAGAAGGTGCAGACGGCGGTGTCGCGATCACGCTCCAGCCCGCTCCACAGATTGCAGCCAGCAAAGCGCAGAAACACCGAGACGCGCCCAGCCTGCCCCGCCTCGCCCTGTACAGTCAGGAAGGCTTCTTTGACGGAATAGGTCATCAGCCTTCCTTCCACTGGCGGTAACCCGCCTCGCGCAGTTCACATGCCGCGCAGGTGCCGCAGCCATAACCCCAGTCATGGCGATGCTGTCGGTCACCGGCATAGCAGGTATGCGAGGTCTCGATGATGGCATCCACCAGCGGCTGGCCGCCGATCTCGTTGGCCAGTTCCCACGTCTGGGCCTTGGTCAGATACATCAGCGGCGTTTCAATCGGCACAGGACGGTCCAGTCCCAGTGTCAGAGCCTGCGACATGGCGTCTATGGTGGCCTGACGGCAGTCCGGATAGCCCGAATAATCCGTCTCGCACACGCCCGTTACCAGCACCTTCAGACCGCGTCGGTCCGACAGCGCTGCTGCCGCCGTCAGGAAGATCAGGTTGCGCCCCGGCACGAAGGTTGCGGGCAGTCCGCGCTCGTCCATTTCGATGGCGACTTCGCTCGTCAGGCTGCTCTCGGCGATGCGGCCATAGCCTGTCAGGTCAACCACATGGTCCGGTCCAAGGCGGTCTGCATATTGCGACAACACCTGCTTGGTCGCCTCGCGCACAGCCAGACGGGCCTCCATCTCGACAACATGGCGCTGTCCGTAGTCAAAGCCGATGGTCTCGACGCGCTCGAACTTGCGAAGCGCCCACGCCAGACAGGTCGCACTGTCCTGACCGCCCGAGAACAGGACAAGAGCGGTATTGGCGGGCGTTGACTTGATTTCGTTCATGAAAAACCTGCGGTCGGCCAAGGGCCGCGCGCATCCACACAGACTGAATTTTGAAGAGCAGAAGCGGCCTTATAGACCGCTTTTCCGTTGGCTGCAAAAGCGGCCCCACCCACAACATCTACTATGGGTTGCAAAGTTGGCAGGACCTGCAGACTTCAATACATCTTCATAAGGCTTTTACAGGTCTGGCTGAACTGCGCTTTTAACAGTTCTGAAAAGTTTGAATGGGAACTTATCGTTGAAGTAGTTGGAGTCCGGCCGATGCCGACGATCGAAAAGCTCACAGAACGTGTGGCACCCATATCGCCGGAAGCCTCGGTCGCCGAGGTTTATACCTGGTTCGCCAACCACCCCGATGGTATGGTTTTGCCTGTGGCGGTCGATGGCCGCCCCGTTGGCCTGATCGACCGTCAGGATTTCCTTCTCAAACTCGCCGAACCCCTTGGACACAGCCGCTACGCCTCGCGCCCTATCGAGCGCATGATGGATAGCGAGCCCGCCGTCGTGGAATACGATGTGCGTGTCAGTGCCTTCTCGGACGCGGTACTCAAGAACACAGCCGGCACGATGATGCGCGGCTTCATCGTGACCCGCAAAGGCCAGTATTTTGGCGTCGGCACATCGATCAGCCTGCTGCACCACGTCAATATGGCGCAGGCCGAGCGCATCGCCCAACTCGAAACCGAAACCTCCGAGCTTCGACTGGTCAGCAGCAAGAGCCCGCAACTGGCACAGGCCAAGAGCGACTTCGTCAACATGCTCCAGCGCGAGTTTGACGCCCCGCTTCACGCCATCAAGACCTATAGCCAACTGCTCGAACAACGGCCTATGAGTGTCGAGAGCAGCCAGAACGTGGCCAGCATTCTGGCTTCGGTTCAGGATGCGCGTAACCTGCTGAACAACGCCCGCGACCTAGTCCTGCTCGACACAGGAAAGTTCGAGCTGGAACGCGAGATTGCTCCTCTTCGCGCCTTTATGGACAGTATCGCCAAGGATTGGGCGAGCCGCGCAGAGAGCTATGGTGTGACCCTGATGGTCAGCTACGAGGGCGACACCGAACTGGCGGCTCTGTTAGATATTGAGCGCTTCCGCAAAACCTTCGACACCCTGATCGAGACCTCGCTGCGCCTTGTACGCAACGGCATTATCGAGGTGGGCCTTAAGGCTGTGGTTATTGACGACCACATCCAGCTTAACGCACGCGTTCGCGATGACGGTCCGGGCCTTGATCCCGACCAGCTTAGCAATCCGTTCGGCGACCTGAGCCTGAGCCACAGCGTGGGCATGACCACCTCGCTCAAACTGCTTGAAAATCTCGGCGGGCGTCTGTGGTTCGAGAACAACAACGGTCGCGGTGCCACCTATGCCTTCGATGTCGTGGTTGAACGCGCCCAGATTGAGCAGGAAGACGTAGAGAAGATCACCTATCTGGATCTACTGGACCTCACGAGCCGTCCACACATCCTCATCGCAGACGACAACACGACCAACCGCGTTGTGGCACAGGCACTGTGCGAGATGTTCGGCTGCACCTGCGAAACCGTCGAGGACGGCGCACAAGCCCTGCAGGCTGTGCGTAACAACGACTTCGACCTGATCCTGATGGACATCAAGATGCCCAACATGGACGGTCTGCAAGCCACCCACGCGATCCGAGCGCTGCCTGAAGCCAAGGGCAATGTGCCGATCATCGCCCTGACCGCCAATGCCGATCCGGAAGACGCCGCCAGCTATATCGAAGCGGGCATGCTTTGCGTGGTCGAGAAACCTATCAAGCCCGAGCGCCTGCGCATGGCGATGAACAAGGCTCTGACCGCGCAAAACGATCAGGACGAGACAGCCCAAACGGCATAATCCACGTTTGATACGGGTTTCGGAAAGCTGAACAACAACGTTTCCGAAATCTTTCAGTCCCTATGAATCAGGGATGACAAACCCCGATCTGCTTTCGATCCTGCCACAGTTGGCATCCGGCTCGGCCCATACGCACTCGCTCGGTTTCAAGCTTGATTCCGTAGAGAACAAGCGCGTGAGACTGCGCGCACCCTATAAGCCCGAGTTCATCGGTGATCCTCTGACGGGGGTGCTTTCCGGCGGTCTGGTCAGCACCCTGCTGGACCACGTTGGAGGCTTGGCGGTCTGGGTCGCCATGGACCAGTTCCAGTCCATCGCCACTCTGGATATGCGCGTGGATTATATGCGCCCTGCCGCCCCAGGCCGTGATCTGATCGCAGAGGCCTATTGCTACCGCCTGAACCGCACCATGGCCTTTGTGCGGGCGTGGGCGTTCGAGGACGATCCCTCCGATCCGGTCGCCGCGTCACAGTCGGCCTACATCATCCATAAGCCTGCCCCCCGCGAGCCGCGCCCGACCGAAAGCACGGGAGACGCCGCATGAGCACGCCCCTTCTCGACCACCTGCCCTATGCAAAGTTCCTGAACCTTCGCACCGAGATTTTCGGTGACGATGTGACGGTCATCATGCCCTTTTCAGATCATCTGATAGGCAATCCGATGATTCCCGCCCTGCATGGTGGCTCGACCGCTGCTCTTCTGGAAATGGCGGCCATGGCCAAGGTCTCGCACACCTATCC
>JAEZHG010000013.1 GCA_023436945.1 Pseudomonadota bacterium
AGCTAGGCTTGCGGGGCTTTTCTGTATTCAGGGTGTCGGCCCGCCAGAGGGTCTACGCGGTTGCGTCCCAGGGGGCTGGGGGGGCTGTTCAGGGTCCGGAACCCAACTATGCCTCGACGAGCCGACAGTTGGACTATCGAAACGCTTCACGGTGAGTTCAGGACCGAACAACGACCTTTTGGTGTCATTTCGCATTATGGCGATATGTCACGCGGTCGTGATTGAAAACCCCGATTAGCCGACCTTCGACATGATCAGGGTGGCGTTGGTGCCACCGAAGCCGAAGCTGTTGGACATGACGTGCTTCAGTTCGCCCTCAAAGCGCTTCTGCAGGATCGGCATGCCCTCGAACTCGGGGTCGAGGTTCTCGATGTGGGCGCTCTCGGCGGCAAAGCCGTGCTTCATCATCAGGAGGCAGTAAATGGCTTCCTGAACGCCAGCCGCGCCCAGCGAGTGGCCGGTCAGCGACTTGGTCGAGGAGATCATCGGCATGGCGTCGCCAAAGACATTGCGGACCGCGCCCATTTCCTTGGCATCGCCGACCGGGGTCGAGGTGCCGTGCGGGTTCAGGTAGTCAATCTTCGGATTGCCCGCCATCTCCAGCGCGATCTTCATGCAGCGCTCGGCACCTTCGCCCGACGGGGCGACCATGTCGTAACCGTCTGCATTGGCACCATAGCCGGTGATTTCGGCATAGATGGTCGCGCCACGAGCCACTGCGCGCTCGTATTCTTCCAGAACCACGATGCCGGCACCGCCAGCGATGACGAAGCCGTCGCGGTCCTTGTCATAGGCGCGCGAGGCCACCGACGGGGTTTCGTTGAAGTTGGACGACATGGCACCCATGGCGTCGAACATGTTCGACATGGACCAGTCGATGTCTTCGCAGCCACCGGCAAAGACGACGTCCTGCTTGCCCCATGCGATCTGTTCGGCAGCGGCACCGATGCAGTGTGCCGAGGTCGCGCAAGCCGACGAGATCGAATAGTTGATGCCGCGGGTCTGGAACCAGGTCGACAGCACAGCCGACGGACCCGAAGCCATGGCTTTCGGCACGGCGAACGGACCGACGCGCTTGGGCGAGCCCTTTTCAACCGTGGTCTGGGCCGATTGCAGGATCACCTGGGTGGACGGGCCACCTTCACCGACGATAACGCCGGTACGGTCGTTCTTGATGTCTTCGGCGTCGATGCCGGAGTCTTTCAGAGCTTCCTCGAAGGCGATGTGTGCCCATGCGGTGCCGTTGGCGAGGAAACGCGCAGCGCGGCGGTCCACCAGCGGCGTCCAGTCTTCGGCGGTCGCGCCGAGGGCGGGCGGTGCCCAGACCTGGGAGCGGAAGCCGTATTTGGCGTGGTCAGGCGCAGCCTGAATGCCCGAACGGGCTTCCTTCAGGGAGGCAGCAACCTCGTCCTGACCCGTGCCGATGGACGAGACGATACCAATACCGGTGACGACAACGCGACGCATGGGCGTTTCCTCGTATTTCTAGTTACGCTTCGGTCTTTTCGGCGTTGGCGCCGAACAGGCCGACCCGCATGTCATTGCAGGTGTAGATGACTTCGCCGTCAGCCTCGAGCACGCCGTCGGCGATGCCCATGACCAGCTTGCGGTTAATGACGCGCTTCAGGTGCACCTTATAGACCACCTTCTTGACGTCCGGCGTGACCTGGCCGGTGAACTTCACCTCGCCAACGCCCAGCGCACGACCCTTGCCCGGGCCGCCTTGCCAGCCGAGGTAGAAGCCGACCATCTGCCACATGGCGTCGAGGCCGAGGCAGCCCGGCATCACCGGATCGCCGATGAAGTGGCATTTGAAGAACCAGAGGTCCGGATTGATGTCGAGTTCAGCCTCGACATAGCCCTTGCCGTAGTTGCCGCCGTCCGAGTTGATTTCGACGATGCGGTCAAACATCAGCATGGGCGGTGCCGGCAGCTGGGCATTGCCCGGGCCAAACAGTTCACCACGGCCCGAGGCCAGCAGGCCTTCGAGATCGAACGACGACGGATATTGGGACTGGCTCAAGTGGAAAAGGCTCCGAAAGGCTATCAGGCGGGGTTACACGACGCAGGGCGCTGGCTCAACTAGCGTTGCAGCGCTTAATCGCAGGGCTGTAGCCCCGATAAGGTGGTTTTAACGTAGGTATATCGGCACAGTATGACCATATGCCGATAGAAAATGGCTTTTAGGGTTCGCTGATGCGGCCTGTGCCCGCGGGGCGGGCTGCATTGCAAAGCGCATGGCTCTGGGTGCCGAAAATGCCCCGCTCGGGTATCCAGCCACGGATCTTGCGTGCGCGGACACGGCACCAGCCCTCTTCGCATTCGTCCAGACTGACGATCGAGCGGGGCGAGATGGTTGCGCGTATCGACGCATTCTCCGACCTGCCCGAGCGGATGGCGATCGGCTCGTCCGAACGGTTGAACACGCTGCGACGGCCAGAGGCGACAGTGCGGTGGATCCATGCCACCGAGCCATCGGGATCACAGATTTTGCGCCACTCGCGAGTTTCGGCAATCACCTGAACCGGCAGGTTGGCCGTGCGGTATTCCCACATGATGCGGTAATCGAGGCCCGGTCCCTGACGGGCGCGGACCTTGTTGGACTTCAGCGTGATCCAGCGCGGAACCTCAAGTCCGGTCGGGGTCGGACGGCCATCGGGCATGGTCTGTGCCGCCCCTGTCATAGTGCCGAGCGTAATTACGCCCAGAACGATGCCAAGGCGACGTAAACTTTTGACCCTGAGCGCAGCTTTGGTAGACACGTTCTGACTCTACAATCAGCGGGCAATAGACCCGCGGAGAAACCCCAGGTCCCTTATGTCCGTCCGCAAGCTTAAGGTCGTGTTAACCAGACGGCTCCCCGATGCTGTCGAAACACGAATGCGCGAACTTTTCGACGCAGAGTTAAACCTCACCGACAAGCCGATGGACCGCGACGCCTTGGCCGCTGCCATGCAGCGGGCCGATGTACTGGTGCCGACCATTACCGACCGTATCGACGCCGATCTGATCAATGGCGCAGGCGAACAGTTGAAACTGATCGCCAATTTCGGTGCCGGTATCGACCATATCGACATCGAGGCCGCCGTGGCCCGCAAGATCATCGTCTCCAATACGCCGGGCGTTTTGACCGAGGATACGGCCGATATCGCCATGTCGCTGATCCTGTCTGTGAGCCGCCGCATCGTCGAAGGGGCCAATGTGGTCACCAATGGCGAGTTCAAGGGCTGGACCCCGACGTGGATGTGCGGCCGCAAGCTGTATGGCAAGCGTCTGGGCATCGTCGGCATGGGCCGTATCGGTCAGGCGTTGGCCCGCCGCGCCAAGGCCTTCGGCATGCAGGTCCACTATCACAACCGCAAACCCGTTCCGGACATGGTGGCCGAGGAACTGGGCGCGACGTGGTGGGATGACCTCGACCAGATGCTGTCGCGTATGGACGTGATCAGCCTGAACTGCCCCGCCTCCAAGGACACGCACCATCTGCTGTCGGCAGAGCGGCTGAAGCTGCTGCAACCGCATGCCATCCTGATCAATACCGCCCGTGGCGAACTGATTGACGAAGAGGCGCTAGCCGAGGCGCTGAAGTCCAAATCCATCTTTGGCGTTGGTCTGGATGTGTTCGAACAGGAGCCTGTCGTGCATCCGGGGCTGATCGGCTTGCCCAATGTAGTGCTGCTGCCCCACCTTGGTTCGGCAACCATCGAGGCCCGTCAGGACATGGGCGACCGCGTGATCGCCAACATCATGACCTTCCAGAATGGTCACCGCCCACCGGACCGCGTAATACCTGCGATGCTGTAAGCTGGAGTTGTGTCACCCTTTGTGCATCTATGTATGCGGGAGGGGTTTCACATGAACCAGCTTAATATGCCGAAGAACGGGCTGTCGCGCAGACAGGTCCTGATTATGGCTATGGCCAGCGGCATGGCTGCGCCAGCATTCAGCGCCATGGCGGCGCAAAGCGCGACCGGCCCCTATGGTCTGGAAGACTTCTTCCATCAGAGCGGGACCAAGGGCGCGGCCCTGTCTCCTTCCGGCGACCGGTTGGCGGTGCTGGATCAGAGGGGCGAGGGCGATAATACACGCTCGGTTCTGACCCTACGCGATGCGACGGCTCCCGATGTAATCAAGGCCCGCTTCGAGGTTGGCAATCTGGCTGTGCGGTGGGTGCAGTGGTCTGGTGATAACCGCCTTCTGGTCAGCGTTCGTCGCCCATCCCGTGAAATCAGGATCAATACGCCGGGCAGTATTCGAATAAAGCAAACAGTGGAGACCTATCCTACTGACCGCATCGTGTCGCTGGATGCGACGACGGGTGCCATGGTGGCCATGTTCCAGCATGAGACCAACAGGATGCGCGAGTCTCCGTATCTGGGGACGGTCGCCGATTTCCTACCCAATGATCCCGACCATATCCTTATGCCTGCGGTCGAGCGGGACATGACCCTGGCGCTTTACAAGATGAATGTGAGTACGGGCCGTGGGGAACGGATCGAGCGCGGGAATGGCCTGACGCTCGGCTGGCTGATCCACGATGGTGTTCCGGTTATGCGCCGTGACATCAACCGCCGTGGCAATGTCGAGACTTGGTATGCGCGTATGCCGGGCGAGGCCAATTGGCGCCAGATGCGCCGCAACCGCGTCCGCGATGCGCCGGAAATCGAATATGTCGGCAAGGGCCTGACCCCCGACAAGATCCGCGTCATCGTGCGCTCGGGCAATGATGATCTAAAGACCCTGCGCGATATCAAACTGAGCGACTTCTCGGTTAGCGATCCCATTGCTCCAAAAGACGGTGTCGAACCCATCGGTGGTATCTATGACAGCAGTGGGCGCTGGCTGGGCGGTGCCTATTATGACGAGCGGCTGGAATATGTTTTCGATGACCCGACGCATACGGCCCATTATCGCGCCCTGAACCAGTTCTTCGAAAACGACTGTGACGTCATGATCCGCGACGTCAGTCAGGACGGTAACCGACTGGTGGCCTATGTGGTCGGCCCGCGCGAGGCGGGGACGTGGATCTATTACGACCGGACCACGCGAAACATCCTGCCACTGGGTGGGCGCACGGACCTTGAATATAGCCGCCTTGGCGAGGGCCAAAGGGTCAAGGTCACCACCCGCGACAATGCCAATATCGAAGCCTATCTGACCAAGCCTTTGAGCGGTCAGGCGGGGCCGTTGATTGTGCTGCCCCATGGCGGTCCAGAGGTGCGCGACTACAGGCGTTATGACCGTCAGGTGCAGATACTGGCCTCGCGCGGCTGGTGGGTCCTGCAGCCGAACTTCCGTGGTTCAGGCGGGTATGGGCAGGCCTTTGCCCAGGCGGGCTGGAAGCGTTGGGGCACGCGCATGCAGGAGGATGTCGAGGACGCCATCGCACAGGTGATCCGTGACAATGGGCTGGATGCCAACCGCGTCGGCATTATGGGCACCAGCTACGGTGGCTATGCCGCCATGATGGGCGCGGTGCGCCGGCCCGAGCTTTACAAGGCGGCGATCTCGATCTGCGGCGTGACCGATCTGGTCGAGATGCTGCGTTGGGAGAGGGTGACCGACGACACGCCCGATAAGATCATCTTCGATTTCTGGACCAAGCGGATCGGTGACATGGGCACCGACCGTGCGGACATAGAGGCCGCCTCGCCCCGTCTGCGTGCCGCCGAAATCCGCTGTCCGGTTCTGCTGGTGCACGGCAAGAAGGACGAGGTCGTGCCCGTCGCCCAGAGCGAGATCATGCTCAGGGCGCTACGCGGGGCAGGCAAGTCGGTGGAATATATCGAGATCGACGGCGGTCACGGTGATTGGGAAGACGAGGACGAGCTGATGATGATGCAGTCCTGTATTGCCCTGTTCGAAAGGGCTTTCGCCTAGGCCGAGCAGACCGGACATTCAGGATCGGCAATCACATTTGTTACGCGCGTCCTTGGACCTGTTTCATTCCCTAGGGTCGCGAGCAATCCTTCAAATTGAAGAAGCTTGCCTTCCAGCGGCTGGCCCGCGCCTGTGATGACCTTTAGGGTTTCCAGTGCCGCCATGGTGCCGATCACACCGGCCAGCGCGCCGATCACACCCACACGGGCGCAGGTCTCGGCTTCTGGTGGAACTTCCGGCACGAGGCACTGATAGCAGGGCTTTCCGGTAAAGACCCCGACCTGTCCCGACCAGCTGCCAAGAGCTCCCGAAACCAGTGGCTTGCCCTCTGCGACGCAGGCGGCATTGACGGCAAAGCGGGTCTCAAAATCATCGGTGCCATCCAGAACCACATCGAACTGGCCGACCAGATCGCGGGCATTGTCAGCCGTAATCCGGTGGTTGAAGGTCTCAACCGCAGTGTGGGGATTGAGGGCATTGAGCCGCGCCTTGGCGACCGCGATCTTGGGCATGCCGATGTCGTCGGTGCCGAAGATCACCTGTCGTTGCAGGTTCGACAGCGACACCACATCGTCGTCGATCAGCCCCAGAGTGCCGACACCCGCAGCCGCCAGATAAAGCGCTGCCGGATTGCCGATGCCGCCCATGCCGACCACCAGAACCCGCGCGCGTTTCAGTGCCTGCTGCCCCGGTCCGCCCACTTCGGACAGGATCAGATGGCGGGCATAGCGTTCGACTTCGTCGTCGGAAAAGCGGACTGGGGTCTGGTTCATCTTGTCGCTCTTAGCACTTTCAGAGGCGGTTGGCGCTTGCAGTCGGGCGCGACGCTCGCCACATCGAAAATTATGACGCAGCACGCTTCCTCATTCCCCGACTGGCACGGCACCACCATTCTGGCCGTGCGCAAGAATGGCCAGACGATCATCGCCGGTGACGGTCAGGTCTCCATGGGCAACACCATCGTCAAAGGCTCGGCGCGCAAGGTGCGCAAGCTGGCGGGCGGCAAGGTGATTGCCGGATTTGCCGGTGCCACCGCCGACGCCCTGACCCTGATCGAGCGTCTGGAAGCCAAGCTGGAACAGTATCCGGACCAACTGGCCCGTGCCTGTGTGGACCTCGCCAAGGACTGGCGCACGGACCGCTATCTGCGCAAGCTTGAAGCCATGCTGCTGGTGGCCGACAAGAACACCATCCTGACCGTGACCGGCGTGGGGGATGTGCTGGAGCCAGAACAGGGCTGCGCCGCTGTCGGTTCGGGCGGCAACTATGCCCTGTCGGCGGCGCTGGCCCTCATCGACGAGGACATTCCGCTGGATGCCGAGGCCATCGCCCGCAAGGCCATGAAGATCGCCGCCAGCATTGATGTGTTTACCAACGGCAACCTCACGATTGAGAGTCTTTAGCGCGCTCGCAAGCGAGCGGACGCTGCAGCCCCTAACACTCGCCGCGCGGCGGCTCGTTGCTTGAGGGGCTTTGCTGAGAATATTCGGATTTGGAATTATGACTGATCTTTCTCCACGCGAAATCGTATCGGAACTGGACCGCTTCATTGTGGGTCAGCAGGACGCCAAGCGTGCTGTGGCTGTGGCCCTGCGTAACCGCTGGCGCCGCAAGCGCGTGGGTGATGACCTGCGCGACGAGGTGACGCCCAAGAACATCCTGATGATCGGCCCAACGGGCGTGGGCAAGACCGAGATCGCGCGCCGCCTCGCCAAGCTGGCGGGCTCGCCATTCCTCAAGGTCGAAGCCACCAAATTTACCGAGGGCGGCTATGTCGGCCGCGACGTGGATCAGATCATGCGCGATCTGGTCGAGGCCGCCATCGCCATGGTGCGCGACAAGCGCCGCGTCGAGGTCCGCGCCAAGGCCGAGGCGGCTGCCGAAGAGCGCCTGCTGGATGCTCTGGTCGGCCCCGGTTCCGGACAGCCAACCCGCGATGCCTTCCGCAAAAAGCTGCGTGCAGGTGAACTGGACGACAAGGAAGTCGAACTGGCTCTGGCCGACAATGCCTCGCCACTTCAGGGCATGGATATTCCCGGCGGCAATGTCGGTATCCTGAACCTGTCAGACATGCTGGGTAAACTGGGCGGTGGTCGTACCAAGACGGTGCGCATGACTGTGAAGGACGCGACCCAGCCCCTGATCGCCGAAGAGGGTGACAAGCTGCTGGATCAGGACAGCCTGACGCGCGAAGCCGTTTCTCTGGCCGAAAACGAAGGCATCGTCTTCCTCGACGAGATCGACAAGGTCGCTGCACGTCAGGAGAAGGGCGGGGCCGATGTCTCGCGTGAAGGTGTGCAGCGCGACCTGCTGCCGCTGATCGAAGGCACGACGGTTTCGACCAAATATGGTCCGGTGAAAACCGACCATGTGCTGTTCATCGCCTCGGGCGCTTTCCACGTCGCCAAGCCGTCTGACCTGCTGCCGGAGCTTCAGGGCCGTCTGCCGATCCGTGTGGAGCTGAAGGCCCTGACGCGCGATGATTTCAAACGCATCCTGACCGAGCCGGAAGCCAATCTGATCCGTCAGAACCAGGCCCTGCTGGCGACCGAGGATGTGACCGTCACCTTCACCGACGAGGCCATCGAGGCCATGGCCGATGCTGCGGTGACCGCCAACTCGACCATCGAGAATATCGGTGCACGTCGTCTGCAGACCGTGCTGGAGCATGTGCTGGAAGAGACCAGCTATCACGCCACCGACCTATCGGGTCAGACCATCGAGTTCACCGGCACGATCGTGCGCGAGAAGCTGGGCGAGCTGACCGGCAACGTGGACCTCAGCCGCTATATCCTCTGATACAGCGGCCAAGGTGAAGAGTTTGGACCGTCGGTGTTAAGCGCCGACGGTCTTTCTCATTGCGGAGACGGCCTGAACGAGGCGCTCCAGTTCGTGCGGCTTGGATAGGCGGTGGTCGCCATCCTTGATGATGTCGAGGCGCACATCGCCGCCGTCGTGCTTCTCCAGCAGCGCCAACTGCATGCGCCACGGCACGCTCTCATCCAGCTTGCCCTGAAGGATATGGGTCGGCGCAGGAATAGGGATCGGGCCATCCAGCAGCAGCCAGTTCCGCGCTTCTTCAAACATGTGTTTGGTCAGTTGATAGCTGCCAAGACCCGGATCGGTGATGGTGGCGATGCCGTCGCGCAGGATTTCCTGACGGATATGGTCCGGCAGGTCCGGCCACATCAGGCGTTCGGTAAAGTCCTGTGCCGGATTGACCAGCACGAGGCCCACGACAGCCTCGGGACGCGCCACGGCCGCCAACAGCGAAACCCAGCCTCCCATGGACGAGCCGACGAGAATGACCGGACGGGCCAGATGGTCGATCAGGGCAATACAGTCCTCGCGCCAACGACCGATGCTGGCCTTGGTCCAGTCACCCGATGAGACCCCGTGGGCGAAATGGTCATAGCGCAGATAGGCCCAGCCGTTTTCCTGCGCCGCTTCGTCTAGCGCCAGAGCCTTGGTGCCTTCCATATCCGAGCGGAAGCCGCCGACCCAGATGACCACGGGGCCATCACCCTCGACCTGCTTATAGGCAAGGGTCTCGCCATCGGGACGGGTCAGATGTTTGATCGCAGTCATGTCTCTCAGGTCTCTCGCGCAATGCTCGTCAAACTGGTAGCGGAAGGGGATCACTGAAGTGAAGGCAGCCCCTTTGTCGAAGCTAAAGTCCTACCAGAACATTCTGTTTATCAGCCCGAACCGTATTGGCGACAGTGTGATTGCCTCTGGCATCATCGGCGAGATCAACCGCCGCTGGCCGCAAGCCCAGATTACGGTGGCCGTATCGGGCATGGCCGCGGCCTTCTATCGCTCGGCCCCGAATGTGGTCGAGACGATCATCGTCAACAAGGAAAAGCGCGGCGGCCACTGGCTCAAGCTGTGGCGCGCGGTGTCCGGTCGCAAATGGGATGTGGTGATCGACACGCGCGGCTCGGCGGTCGCTTTCCTTGTCCGCACGCGTGAGCGGTACGTCTATAGCCAGGCGCTGGAAAAGGGTGACCCGAAGGTCAACGTCATTACCCGCCTGATGCATGCGTCTGAGACGCTGGAGCCGGAACTTTATATCGACGATCAGGCCCGCGCAGAGGCAGGCCGGATGCTTGATCCGCAACTGGCACAGGGCGCGGGCGAGGGCCCGATACTGGCCCTTGCCCCCATCGCTCACCAGAAGGGTAAAAGCTGGCCCTCCGACCGCTGGGCCGCACTGGTCGCCAAGCTGAAGGTCGAGCCACGGTTTGAGGGCTGGCGCTTCATGCTGGTCGGTGGTCCGGGGGACCATGCGCCAGCGGCTCCCGCACTCAAGGAAGCCGATGACCGCGGCATCGACTTTGTCGGCAAGGGCGACATCCTTTGCTCTGCGGCGGCGATTGATCGTGCGGACCTGTTCGTGGGCAATGACAGCGGCCTGATGCACGTCTCGGCGGCAAGCGGCACGCCGACGCTGGGACTGTTCGGTCCGACCGAGTGGTGGCTCTATGGTCCGCGTGGTGCAAAGACCGCGACGGTGGCCTCGAACAATACCCGTGGTCAGTTCGCCCCCATTGAAGATTTGTCGGTCGAAGCGGTCTATGAGGCGGTGCTGCGCCTGTACGACGCCTATTACGAAAGACCCCAGAAGTGACCGACAAGCCGCAGGTGCTATTCGTCAGCGCCGACCGTATCGGTGATGCCATCATGTCGATCGGCGCGATCCGCGAGATCAGCCGCCAGATTCCGGATGCCGAGATCACCGTCGCTGTCGGCCCGACGGCAGCGGCCCTGTTCCGCGCCGCCCCCGGAGTGGTGAAGGTCATTCCTTGGAAGAAGCAGAAGCTGTCCGGCCACTGGCGCACCCTGTGGCGTCAGGCTGTCGGTACGAAATGGGCCATGGTGGCCGATGTGCGCGGTTCGGCCATGAGCTATTTCCTGCGCGCCAAGGAACGCCGCCTCTACAGCCGCTCGCTCGAAAAGGGCGAGATGAAGGTCGTCACCTTCTCCAACATGATGAAGGCCAAGGCAGTCGCCGAGCCGGAAATCTTCCTCGATGACAAGGCGCGCGCCGATGCTGCCGCAATCATCGGGAATGTGACTGCGCCCATCCTTGCCATGGCGCCGATCTCGACCGCCAATGACCGTAGCTGGCCCGCCGAACGCTGGGCCGAACTGACGCAAAAACTGATGGCCGAGCCACGCTTCGCTGGCTGGCGCTTCATGCCTGTCGGTGGTCCGGGCGACCATGCAGCCGCGGCGCCCGCACTGGCTGTGGCCGGTGAGCGCGGCATTGATGCGGTGGGCAAGAGCGACATTCTGGGCTCGGCAGCCCTTCTACAGCGCGCCACTCTTTTCGTCGGAAACGACAGCGGCCTGATGCACGTCTCGGCTGCGGCGGGCACGCCGACGCTGGGCCTTTTTGGCCCTTCGGAGTGGTGGCACAAGGCTCCCTACGGCCCCAAAGGTATGGTCCTCGCCGCCGCAAAACAACGCGGCCAGTTTGCTCCGATTACCGACCTGTCGGTGGGCGAGGTGTTTACGGCCACGCAGGCTCTGTATGACACCTATGTCGCACCTGAAGCCTGATCTTCGGCCCTAGCTTGAATTTTCGGGCTTTCATCGCCATATTCGCCGCGCTTGAGGGGCTTTCCGTAGTGATCGTCCTTCGACAGTAGCTTCTGACCACATAAGGAATCGACGCCCATTCGCCGTCCCATGCAAGCGCCGCCCGTCAAGGACGGCCCGCCGATGAACCAAGATATCCGTGCTCCTCGCGTTCTGCTGATTGATCAGAACGGCGAAAAGCAGGGTATCATGCCGCTGTCCGCTGCTCTTGAAGCGGCTGAAGAAGCTGGCCTGGATCTCGTTCAGATCGTCAATAACCCTGACGCTCCGGTTTGTAAGATTCTGGACTACGGCAAGCATCGCTTCCAGGAGCAGAAGAAGAAGGCCGAGGCCCGCAAGCGCCAGAAGGTCGTCGAGCTCAAAGAGATCAAGCTGCGTCCGAACATCGACACCCACGACTACGAAGTTAAGGCCAAGTCTATGCGCCGCTTCTTCGAAGAAGGTGACAAGGTCAAGGTGACCCTGCGCTTCCGCGGTCGTGAAATGGGCTGTGTCTTATACACATATGACGCTGCCGACGAATTAGACCGTGTA
>JAEZHG010000036.1 GCA_023436945.1 Pseudomonadota bacterium
CTCGGGCACATGGGAACAGCGGACATCCCTACCCTCGCCGCTTACCCAGTGGCTCTGGCCGCGTCGCAGCGCCCAGCAGGTATCGGGCGAAAAGCCCTCGCCCATATTCTGCACGTCGCCCCAGCGGGTTTCCGGCACCAGCATGTTGCGCGAGTTGTTAAACGAATAGAGCACCCCCGGCACATCCGGCAGAACGCGCGGCACGAAGATGCTGATCACCTCGGCCAGTTCCTGATCCGAGCGCGTCGCCTGCATACGGTGCGACATGGCGGCCAGCAGTTCGATGACGTCGTTACGGTCTTTCAGGGCCGTGGCGCTGGCGACCATCTCGCGGTGCAACTGCTGGAGTTCCTTGGTAGCTAACTCGCGATCCTCGACAGCGCTTTCCAGACGGTCGGCCATGGAGTTGTAACCCTGAACTAGGCGCAGGAACTCGCGCGATCCCATGTCTCCCTCGACGCGCTGGCTGAAGTCACCGGAGCCAAGTTTATCCATCGCATTGGACAGAACAGAAATAGGCCTGCGGATACGCTGGATAATCATCATCGAGACCAGCGCGGAAAGAAGCGCAATCAGCGGCCCGCCAATCAGAGCCAGTGTGCGAACCCACGCCAGTCTGCGCTCGGCCGCGGCAACGCGTTCGGCCTGTAACTGGCGTTCGGCCCTGACAAAATCATTGGTTTGTGCCTCGAGAGCCACCATCGAGTCATAGCCAAGCGTGCTGGCAATCCGTTCGCGCGCACCATCAAAATCGCCTTGTCGGGCAAGACCAAGAGGCATCTGCATCAGAGTGATGCGCTCGTCCAAAAGGATGCCGACCTTGCGGATACGATCCTGCTGTTCCGGATTATCCTTGGTCAGTTTGTAAAGCTGCTCATAGGCCGTTTGTGCATTGGCGACCTGCCGATCGAACGATTGCGCGAATACAGGATTATGGGTCAGGATAAAGGCGCGCTGACCGGATTCAGCTGCCCGTACCTCGCCCATCAGAACATTGGTGTTTCGCAGCACATCGCCCGAGTGCATCACCCAGCGAAAGCTTTCCTGTGTCTGGCGTGAGGCGTCGACCATGCCCGCCACAAGCAGCAGGATAGAAGCCACAATGACCACGCCTAAGGTCAGGATTCTGGACGTCAGAGACACGAACATTGGAACGAGAGCTTTGGGGGAAAACGAACTTACCAAGCTGATGATACGTCAGTTCCTCCCGCAAAGCTTTAATAGGCTTTAGTCTTCAACAGGCATTAGACAGCGATTTTCTGGCCCCATGGGGATAATTAAGCAGAACTGACAATGACTTCAGAAAAACTGCGGTCTGCGATTTTTCTGCCCCTGCTAGGTGATGGATGCACACCTTGGGGGAATATCCACGATGAAACGCCATGCGGCAGACAGCACAATAGCCCTGAATGAAAGCATCGGCCCTGTATCGCCGCAGCGCCGCAGCCTGCTTCTGGGCGCGGGAGCTGCCACGGCGGCAACGGCGGCCTTGGCCACCTCGGCCAAGCCCGCACAGGCGGGCGTGACGCAACTGGCCCCCGCCGGAGCCTATGATCCGCATGTGCCGCCCCCTGCGAGCGGCCAGTCCCCATGGGGCGATGTGCTGAACGAAGCCACGCCTGCGCCCAAGTCGATCCGCCCCGGCGAAGAGGTCCTGCCGACAAAGCCGCAGCCCTTCACCCGCATCACCAGCTATCATGCCCACGTCTATTTCGACGAGGACAACCACTATAAGGCTGCCCTGCTGCGCCAGTGGGTGTCAGAGCGTTTTCACGTCGAACTGGGCAACTGGAACCTCGGACCACGCGGCCCGCACGTGACGCCGTCTTTCTATTTCGGCTTCACCAATGACCTGTTGGCCGTGATCGTCCCATGGCTGCAACTGAACAGCCTTGGCCTGACGATCCTGCTGCATCCGAACACCGACGATCCCCGCGCGGACCATCTGGACTATGCCCTCTGGATCAACCGCTCACAGCCGGTGAACGCCTATCGCATGGCCAGCCATGTCGAACCGCACGAGGTCGAGAAGATTCTGCCCAACACCCGCCCGACTATCGTGCCGGAACGCGCCTGAGGGCAAAAAAAAGAGGTGGCGCTTAAGCCACCTCGTCCTTTGGCATCATGTCACCGACTGTGGGCCGATCCTCGTTGTAGATGACCTCGACCTCGCGGGGGCGCACCATCTGGTTGCAGCAGGCGCAGGCAATACGCGGTTGCAGCACGCTGTCACAGGTCTTGTGGCGCAGGACCACGCCAGACTGCTGGTCGTGATAGACGTGCTTTTCACCCCAGGCATGTAGCGTAATCAGGATGCCATAGAGGTCCTTGCCCTTGGCGGTCAGGACATACTCGTTACGCGGCGGGCGCTCGGAATAGAGACGCGGTTCCAGCACACCGTGATGCACCAGCGATTTCAGCCTTGCCGCCAGCACATTTCGCGCCACGCCCAGACGTTCCTGCCACTGCTCGAAACGGGTGATGCCGTTAAAGGCATCGCGGATGACAAGCATGGTCCATGGGTCGCCGACGATTTCGAGTGCGCCAGCGACGGAACAGCTTTGACGTGAGTAGTCGGCGGTGCGTCCCATGCCCCTAAAGTGACCGTTGATAGGGCTTTTGACAAGGGTTGCGATTCCGCACGGAGGTAGTAAGTTGCGAATAGAAACTTATTAGCCTTACCGGATCTGACCCTAACCATGGCCGACAGCGTCTCCCCACCGCCGCGCAGCCTCCTGAAACAAGCCTTGGCGCTAGCCCCGTCCGAGGATGGATTGGGCCTGATGATGGACCCCGCATTCTCGAATGCGCCCGAGGCCCTTCCGGCAGATAAAGGTTTTCCGTTTGGCGGGTTGTTGGCCGCACTGTGCGCGCAGGCCATGCGACAAGGGCTGGAGATCGAAGCCCCGCTTCAAACCCTGTCGGTCCAGTATCTGGCCGCCGCCCGCTATGGCGAGGAACTGGTCTTCCGCCCGCGTATGCTGCGCAAAGGCCGCCTGATCACTTATGCCGCCGTCGAGGCTTCACAGGGCGAGCGCCTGACCCACAGCGCCAGCGCAACCTTTGGCAATAATGCCGATGGTCCCGCGTTGCATGACCGCCAGATCGTGCCCCCTGCCCTCGACAGTGTCCCTGAAGGCCCCGGCATGGTCGGCCCCATGGCCCCGCGCTTTGCCTCGCAGGTCGAATACCGTTTCGAGACCAGCCCCAAGATCATGGGCGGCAATATCGCCAAGGCCCGCGTCGAGCGCTGCTGGATGCGTATGCGCGATGGTGATCCGCTGGACGAAGTGCGCCTGTGCTACCTGCTGGATGCGCTATATCCGCCGTCGTGGACGGGGTTCAAGGTGCCACCGCAGATGACCAGCGTCGATCTGCGCTATGACTTCCTGTCGCCACCAACGCCGCAGAATGCTCCCGATGGCTGGGCGT
This sequence comes from Pseudomonadota bacterium, assembly GCA_023436945.1. Classification (GTDB taxonomy): domain Bacteria; phylum Pseudomonadota; class Alphaproteobacteria; order Caulobacterales; family Caulobacteraceae; genus Brevundimonas. Next base: position 3,433 of record JAEZHG010000036.1, read on the forward strand.
TCTTTGAGTACAGCCTGATTCAGCATGAAGGCGGTTGGGCGGTCGATGACGCCACAGCCTGGGGCGTGGACGGCACGGTTCTGGCCACCTCGCGTCAACGTCGCAAAGTTATCTCAAGAGGCTGATCGACCAAGCTTCCACTTGCGCCATGCACGGCCAAGCCCCTAATCAACCGCATCAGTGCGAAAACATTTCCAAGGTTAAAGCCATGACCACCGCTGCCGATCCTGTCGTCATCTGCTCCTACGCCCGTACGCCGATGGGCGGCTTCCAAGGCGCCCTGTCCACCGTGAAGTCCACGGCTCTGGGCAGCGCGGCGGTCAAGGCTGCGGTCGAGCGTGCCGGCGTCGCGCCTGAAAAGATCGAGCAGATCTTCATGGGCTGCGTGCTTCCGGCGGGCCTTGGTCAGGCTCCGGCCCGTCAGGCCGCGCTGGGCGCTGGCCTGCCGCTGGGCGTTGAGGCCACCACCCTGAACAAGATGTGCGGCTCAGGCCTTCAGGCAGCTGTCATGGCCCATGATGCCCTGCTAGCTGGTTCGGCCAGCGTCATCGTGGCGGGCGGCATGGAGTCGATGACCCAAGCCCCCTATCTGATGACCAAGCACCGCGCCGGTGCCCGCATCGGCCATGACACCATCATCGATTCCATGATGATGGACGGTCTGGAAGATGCCTATGAGGGCAAGGCCATGGGCGTGTTCGCTGAAGCTGCCGCCGAGAAATACGGCTTCACCCGCGAGGACATGGACGCCTATGCGATCGAAAGCCTGAACCGCGCCAAGGAGGCTATTGCCTCGGGTGCGTTCAAGAACGAAATCGTTCCGGTCGAGATCGAAAGCCGCAAGGGCACGGTGACCGTCACTGAAGACGAACAACCGGGCAAGGCTGATCCGGCCAAGATCCCGACCCTGCGCCCCGCCTTCATCAAGGATGGCCGCATCACCGCCGCCAACGCCTCGTCCATCTCTGACGGCGCTGCGGCTCTGGTCATGGCGCGTGAAAGCACCGCCAAGGCTCTGGGCCTGAAGATCGTGGCCCGCGTCGTCTCGCACTCGGCCCACGCCCATGAGCCGGGCCTGTTCACCACAGCGCCGGTTCCGGCCATGCAGAAGACCCTGCAGAAGGCGGGCTGGTCGATCGAGGACGTGGATCTGTGGGAAGTGAACGAGGCCTTTGCCGTCGTCGCCATGATCGCCCAGAAGGAACTCGGCATCGACCGCGCCAAGCTGAACGTCAACGGCGGTGCGACCGCTCTGGGCCATCCGATAGGTGCGTCAGGAGCGCGCATCATGGCCACCCTTCTGGCGGCTCTGGAAGCCCGCAAACTCAAGCGTGGCGTGGCTTCGCTGTGCATCGGCGGTGGTGAAGCCGTATCGATGGCGGTGGAACTGGTTTAAAATCGACCCGTTATCGGGGGCAGAAGTTCACTGGTAAAAGGTTTAACCATGCGAAATTTTGCCCTCGCTACCGCTGCTGCGCTAGTCGTTTCTGCCTGCGCTACGCCGTCGGTTGAAGCGCAATCGTCGCGTACTGTCCAAGACGAGCTAAAAGCCTACCCGGAAGCCACTGCTGGCCAAAAGCGCCACGTGCTGGTTCTTCCGGCCGAAGCCAATGAAGACGAACTCAAGGTCGAGATCATCGTCGGTCAGACCAAGACCATCGACTGCAACCACCAGCTTCTCGGCGGCTCGCTTGAAGAACGTACCGTCCAGGGCTGGGGCTATAACTACTACGCGATTGACCGCGTTGGTCCGGGCGCATCGACCCTGATGGGCTGCCCTCCGGGTAGCGAGCGCGAAGCGTTCGTAACCCTGCCGGAACAGACCATCGTGCGTTACAACTCTAAGCTGCCGGTCGTGGTTTACACCCCTGCAGACGTCGAAGTGCGCTACCGCTTCTGGCGCGCGGGCGAGGTTCGCGGACTGAACTGAGACTCGCAGCCTTCAATCACTTGAAAGCTGGGACGTTCCAAAGGGCGCAGGGGTTCAACCTCTGCGCCTTTTCTCATCAGACGGGTCAGTTGGGCTCTGCTGATACCGATAACGATCATCGCGACCTCCTATCTTGCGAATGATTTGCAAGTTCAAATGAGTCACGCGATGGCGCAAGTGGCTTTTCAGCCGCCGCACAGAAGCGTGATCAGCGAGGATCGACCGACTGTCCGATACGCTCGGCCAAGACCGCGCTCTCGCCGTCCAGCGACAGCATCCAGATATGGATGTCTGTTGTCTCTGCCCCATCACGGCGGAACAGGTGTTCGGCGGCAATTCGCTTACCGTCCTGCGTCACCACCGTGGTGTATCGCCCCGCCACCATCGCCGTTTGCCCGTCATAGAGCGGGTATTGGGACTGGCTGCCGGCATAGATCATCAGCAGATAGTTGCTGCCCATACGAACAGAATAGACCTTGCCGTCAGCGCCTGCCGGACGCTCGATAATCTCTGCACCGTAAAGATCGATGCGGAATGGCAGGTTGGCTATGGCCTGCGCTGAAAGTGCTGCGGGGCCGTCGTTGCGCGGGCGGGATGCGGGTGTTGCCTCAGCCACCGGAGCGGGCGTCGTCGTACGCGTGACCGGACGCTCTACAGGTTCCTCAACGCGCGGCTCAGGGGGTGTCGCAGGGGCTGCGACCGATGAAGCCGGTCGATTGTTCAGCATGCGGGTAATGGCATCACCCTCGCTCTCGACCGCAGGCTTCGGCCCTGCGGCAGGCGCAGGCACAGTCGTTTGAACAGGTGCCTGAACGGGGGCCTGAGCGGGGGCCTGAGCGGGTGACGGAGTTACGTTCGCAGTCTGTGCCCTAACAGGTGCGCCATTCAGCCTGCGCGTCAGTTCCTCGGCAGAAAGCTCTTGCGAGGCGGCAGGTAAAGCCAATGCGGCCCATGTCAGGGCCGGAACAGCAAACGTCAGGGTGGAGCGCATTTTCATGCGCTGATTTGAGCGCCACCCAAGCTTGACCGCAAGGGCTTAACCCGACTTATCGCGCTTCCGGCAGAGTGATCCAGAAGGATGCGCCCTGCCCCTGCACCGAGGTCACGCCCATCTGGCCGTTTTGCAGCTCGGCCAGACGCTTGGATAGCGCCAGACCGATGCCGTGACCCTCGATGGTACTGCGCTCAAGACCCAAACGGTTGAAAGGCTCGAACAGCTGCGCCTGTTTCTCGGGCGACAGCCCCTGCCCGCCATCCTCGACAGACAGCCGGATGTGGTCGGCATTCTCTCGGGCAATGCGGAAGCGGACGAAACCGCCCATACGGCCATATTTGGCGGCATTGCTACCCAGATTACCAAGGATTTGGGCCAGACGTTGCGAGTCCGCCAGCACCATCAGGCCGCGCTCTTCCTCGACCACCTCGATATTGAGGCCCGCCGCTTCCGGCAACAGCTTCAGCGCGTTCATGGCGTCATGCATGGCACCATGCACATCGGTCGGACGCAGCTCGATACGCACCGCACCCGATTCAGCCTGCGCCACATCCAGAAGATCGTGTGAAAGCGCTTCGATCTGACGACCTGTGCGCACCAGCATCTGGGCCATCTCGACCTGTGCGGGCTCGACCTTGCCGAGGTGCCCCGCGGCCCACATCTCAGCGATGCCGATGACCCCGCCGATAGGGCTTTTGATCTCGTGGGCCACATTGGCCAGAAGGCGCGACTTGGCGACAGAGGATTGCTCGGCCTTGATCCGGCCAATGCGGGCGCGCTCGGCCAAGGTGTCACGCTCGTTCAGCAAGGCTGCCACCATCAGGGCCGGCGCATAGCCAAAGATCATCAGCATCTGCACCATCCCCAGACGATGCGACAATTCCATCGTGTAATAGGGGCCATAGCCCGCCACAGCGCCCTTGATAGCGATGATCGAAAGCACACACAGCGACAGCGCACTGCCGATCACACCCATACGCACCGCGATCAGAAGCATGATCGGCAGAATGGCAAAGCCCCACGGCTGCTGGCGTTGGGCAAGGATCATCAGAGCCGCCGCGATCAGCAGCGTCAGAAGAACCAGAAACTCGATCAGGCGCTTCGGCGAGCGCAGGATCGACAGGGTGCTTCGACGCATCGGCAGACCAGCCGCCACCACCAGCAGCGAGCCAAGGCCATGCCCCATCCACCACATGCGCATACCCGCCAGCGGGCCATCCAGCGCCCCGTGACGTAGCAGGAAAATACAAAGTACTGCCGAGGGCAGCGTGCCAATGAAGATGCACAGAGCCAGCCGGACCTGCGCCTTGACCGTGCCCACATCCAGTTGCGGCAGGAAGCGGCGCAGAAGAATGACCGAAAGCACCGTCTCCAGAAGGCTAAGGCCCATGAAGATCACGGCACGGTTGGGCGGGTTACCCAACAAAAGCTCGCCCGTCATCAGGGCGAAGGCGATCATGCCGCCGAAAGTCAGATCATAGGCCAGCCCACGCCCGGCCCTCAGCCAGACAACAATGGCCAGACCGCTGGACAGCCAGAGCGTGGAGATAACCGTCGGCCCTGCCGACAGTAGGCGCACGGCCAGAACTGTCGCCAAACAGACGCTGACAGCCGTGAGAATGGGAGCAAAGGGATGGCGGAAGAAGCCTGTCTCAGAGCGCGCAAAACGTTCCGAAGACGCACTCGCGCCTACAGTGAGATCATCTCTCGCAGCCGAAAGCCCCCAGCCCATATAGGCCCCCAAGTCATGCTTTACTGTTCGTGTAACAGCAATGCAGCAGCTTCCCTAATATCGCCTAAACACAGATATTTGCTGAAGCGAGGCCTTATGGACCTAAGGGATTCGTGCGTCAGAAAGCGTTGGCCAGCGCCTCGTTGAACGCCTTCACCGCAGCAGCCGGCCCTTGCGGATGGTTCCAAACTCCGCCCGAAACTGCCACGAAGTCCGCACCCGCGGCGGCGAGCGATGCCGCGTTCTCGACCGTGATGCCGCCGATGGCGACGCAGGGCGTCTCCATGGTTTCCTGCCAGATGGTCAGGATGTCGGCTTCCGGACGGTGGGTGGTTTCCTTGGTGTCGGTCGGGAAGAAGGCCCCGAACGCCACATAGTCGGCGCTGGCCTCGGCGGCTTCCATCGCCAGGTGGCGGCTGTCGTGGCAGGTTGCACCGATCATGGCGTCCTCGCCCAGCATGCGACGCGCATCTGCGACCGACGCATCTTCCTGCCCGACGTGCACACCGTCGCAGCCCGTCGCGCGGGCCAGATCGGGACGATCGTTCAGAAGAACCACCACGCCGTGCGCGTGGCACACAGGCTTCAGCTTCGCCACAGCCGCGCGGATATCATCGTCCGAGGCGGGCTTCAGACGGATCTGTACAGCCGCCACATCCCCTGCACCCAAGGCCGCATCCAGATCGCGTGCGAAGGCGTCCAGATCAGCAATGGCCGGAGGCGTGATCAGGTAAAGCTGACAGACAGGGCGGGGCGGGACTTGCGGTTCACGAGCCATCCTTCTGCCCTGCCCTTCCGCGCCCGAAACGTCAACAAATGCTTGCCAATATAACGGTGTAGCTATCCGCACTTGCGAATGAGTTGCACAGGACGGTTTTTGTGATATGTAGAACCATTCTCAAGTTTTGGGGCGTGACCTTTGTACGTCTGTAACTGTAACGGCATCCGCGCTCGCGACGTCCAAGCGGCCATCGACGCTGGCGCATCGCGTCCAAAGGACATCTTCTCCTCGCAAGGCTGTCAGGCCCAATGCGCGAAGTGCGTCTGCGAAATGCGTGAAATGATTCAGGAATCCCGCCAGGCCTTCGCACTGGCCGCTGAATAATACCCACTGCTTTTGAGAGTGAAAAACGCTCGCATTATCAATGCAGTGAAAGTAACTCGCAAATGAACACAAGCCCAAAAGGCGTGTTATCTTCTGCGTCGAAGAGATAGCGGCACCCCTCGCTATCCCCACCGGAGAAGAAGCCATGAAGGGCGATCCAGCAATCATCCGCACCCTCAACAAGGTGCTGACCAACGAACTGACGGCTGTAAACCTGTACTTCCTGCACGCCCGCATGTTCGAAAGCTGGGGTCTGACCCATCTGGGCGACATCATCTACAAGGAATCGATCGGCGAGATGAAACACGCCGATCTGCTGATCAAGCGCATCCTGTTCCTTGATGCCCTTCCGAACCTTCAGGACCTGCACAAGCTCAAGGTGGGTGAAGACCCCATCGAGTGCCTTGGTGCCGACCTGCAACTGGAACTCGACAGCCGAGAAGCCACCCGCGACGCCCTGACCGAGTGCGAGGCGGCCCGCGACTACGTCAGCCGCGAAATCCTGCAGCAAATCCTGACCGACACCGAGCACCACATCGACTTCCTCGAGAACCAGCTCAAGCTGGTCGAGCTGATGGGCGCGCAGAACTATCTGCAGTCGGCCATGAAAGAGATCGTCGGCGAAGGTCACTGATCGTCTTCAATCGACGCACATGTGAACGGGCGGCGGGGAACATCCTCGCCGCCCTTTTCATTTGGCTGGCATGGAAGATATCGAAGACCTAATCGACACCGCCCGCGACAAGGCTGGCGAGCTTATCAATGCCGACGGGCGCAGCGTGGGGCACGTCCTTACGGGAGCCCTGTTGACTGCGGGCTTTGCGCTGGCCGTCACTGTTCTGGCCAAGGAAGCGGCCCCCAACCATTCCACCCGCAGGCTGGCCCGCAAGGTCAGCAACGAGGTCAAGGCGGGCAACTTGCTGCTTCCGGCAGTGTTTTCGGCCAATACCCTTTCGGCACTGAGGGTGTGGAACGCCCCTGCCCGACGCGGCAAGACCACCACTATGGGCCTGTGGGCGCTGGCCCAGACGGCCAATGCGTGGTGGCTGGCGGCACGCCCCGTCAATAAGTGGAGCCAGATCGGCGCGGCCATGGCCTCGGCAGGACTAACCGCCGCCTTTGCCTATGAGGCCCGCAAGCTGAACGTAAAGGCGGACAGCAATCCCGCCGCGCAGGCCAATACGATTGTGAACGTGCCGTAGAAATCGGCTTCAAAACGGGCCGCTGACGTTGGCATTTCGGCGTATCTACTCTACGGCTCGCGTCGATTTGGAGCGCCCCGCAAGGGCGGCGCCCGCCTGCCCATAAACGAGCCCGAACGGTTCCCTATGAAAATCAACGCCAATACCATCAAGCCGGGTATGGTCCTGCAGCACAACAACGGTCTGTGGGTCGTCACCAAGGTCAACCACGTCAAGCCTGGTAAGGGCGGCGCTTTTGCCAACGTGGAAGCAAAGAACCTCGAAACCGGCAACAAGCTGGCCGAGCGCTTCCGTTCGGAAGATCGCGTCGAGCGCGTGACCCTCGAACAGCGCGACTATTCGTACCTGTTCGACAACGGTGACACCCTCGTCTTCATGGACGACGAAACCTACGAACAAACCGAACTGGCCAAGACCTGGGTCGGTGAAGACCGCATCGCCTACCTCGCTGAAGGCATGAAGGTCATCATCGAGTCGCACGAAGGCCGCCCGATCGGTCTGGAACTGCCGGACCATGTCGTTCTGGAAGTTGCCGAGACCGAGCCGACCGTTAAGGGCCAGACCGCTTCGTCCTCGTACAAGCCGGCTATCGCCTCGAACGGCGTCCGCGTCATGATCCCGCCGTTCATGTCGGCTGGCGAGCGCATCATCGTTGACACCGCCACCGGTGAATACGTCCGTCGCGCTGACTAAAAATAGCCGCCTTCCCCCACTATCGGGGAGTGGCTACTCTTTCAGGGGTGCGGATGGTCCGCACCCCTTTTGACTTCTCCGTCCATCCGGGGCCAGAGGCCTTACGTACAGGATGCACGGACCAGGAGATCGACCAATGGCTCTAAGTTCCGCACTTCTTCAGGTCATGATGGACGCCGTCCGCAAGACCGCCCGCCCGATGCTTCGTGACTTCGGTGAAGTTGCCCACCTGCAGGTATCGCGCAAGGGCCCCGGCGATTTCGTCACTGCTGCCGACGTCAAGGCAGAAGACACCCTCTTCGAACTGCTGATGAAGGCCCGTCCGGGCTACAGCTTCCTCGGCGAAGAGCGTGGTCTGGTCGAAGGTACCGACAAGACCCACATGTGGATCGTCGATCCGATCGACGGCACCACCAATTTCATGCACGCCATGCCGCACTTTGCAATCACGGTTGGCCTGCAACGTACCCACCCTGACGGCACCTCGGAAATCGTCGCCTGCGTGACCTACAATCCGGTCATGAACGAGATGTTCTGGGCCGAAAAGGGCAAGGGCTGCTATCTGAACGACAGCCGCATCCGTCTGGCAGGCCGCAAGGAACTGTCGGAAGCTCTGGTTGCCACCGGCCTGCCGTTCATCGGCAAGACCGGACACGCCCAAGCCATCAAGGACATCCACGCCGTGGGTCAGCGCGTTGCCGGCATCCGTCGTCTGGGTGCGGCCTCGCTGGACTTCGCATGGGTGGCTGCTGGCCGCTATGACGCCTTCTTCGAGCGCAACCTCAAGCCGTGGGACGTCGCCGCAGGTATCCTGCTGGTGACCGAAGCCGGCGGTCTGGTGACCACCATCGAGCAAGACGGTGATCCCAAGCAAGGCAAGACGATTGTCGCGGGCAACCCCGACATCCACGCCAAGCTGCGCAAGGTTCTGCAAGGCGCATAATCGCCAACGCAAACCGGCAAAAAATCAGGGGCGCTTCCTTCATCGGGAAGCGCCCCTTTTTTTATCGTCCTTGAGCCTCGGCCCTTAGGGCCGGAACACCTCGAAGGTCACCCCCTGAAGCTCGGGCAAAGCCTCCAGTTGCGGGCGGACGGTCTCGATGTCACCGACGACGACCAGCGTCATCTTGCTGAGGTCCAGACCACGGGCCGCGCTCTGGATATCCTGCGCCGTAACAGCCATGGCCGAAGGCACGAAGGCATCCAGATAGGTGCGGGGCAGACCGCGCTGGTCGGCCCAGATCACCTTGTTGACGACACCAGAGGTGCTGCCAAGACCAAGGGTGTAGATACCGGAGTTGTAGTTCTGCGTTCCGGTCGTCTCTGCTGCCGTCGGAGCTTCCCCCTGAAGGCGGCGGATTTCGCTAAAGATTTCCTTCAGCGAGTCTCCCGTATTGGCCGCCGTAACGTCTGCGTCATAGACCCAGTGCGAGGTGTTGCGATCGACATTGTCGATGCTGCTGCCCGGAGAATAGGCATAGCCCTTGTCCTCGCGGATGTTTGTCGTGATGCGCGAGTTGAAGGCACCGCCCAGCAGGCTGTCCATCACCTCGTATTTGATCGCATCGGGCGAACCCAGCACCGGAACATCGACTGCCAGACGGAAGGTCGATTGCACCGCATTGGGGCGGTTCACCAGAACCACACGCCGCGCCACGGGCTTAACTGCCGGAACAACTGCCGGACGGTTGTTACCGCGCCAGTCGCCAAAAGCACGCTCGATGGCCGCCTTGGTCGAGGCATTGTCGAAGGTGCCGCCCACATAGATATGGACGCCGTTCGGACCGAAGTGGTCGCGATAGAAGCTCTTCACATCATCCAGAGTGAAGGCGTTCACCACCTCGGGCGTGGGATAGACGTTGGCGTAAGGGTGGCCTTCATACATCGTCGCGGCATAGGCGACCGAAAGCTGGCCGCTGGCCTGGCTTTGGCCCACCGCGATGTTGCGCAGGAAGCCTTGGCGGATACGCTCCAGCGGCTCTTGCGGCAGTGTCGGCTGGCGCACAATCGTACCCAGCAGATTGATCGCTTCCGGCACGCGTTGGGACAGGACAAAGGTCTGGAAGTTGGTGCGATCATTGCCGACGCCCGACCCCAGCGATCCGCCCATATCGGCGAAGGCTTCGGACAGTTGCGCGCCGGACAGGTTCCCTGCCCCCTCGCGCATCAACGAAGCGGTCAGATCGGAGATCCAGACCTTCTGGCCGTCATCATTATTGCCGACCGGAAGACCGACATAGACGATAGCCTTTGGCACCACCTCATAAGGAATGAGGGTGACGGTGATGCCGTTGGCCAGACGGTAGGTTTCCGTCTGTGGCATGGCCACTGCCTTGGGACGGCCCACGGCGGGCATCGGGATGGTCTGGGCCAGTACAGGCGTCGCGACGCCCATCGCCAGAGCGACGGTGGCCCCCAGCACGGCGGCGGAGGATTTGAGACGGTTCATCATTGTTCTGCACCCCCTTGTTGAGCGGCACCCGGCTCTAGGATCAGAAGGGTGCGGTTACCGTCGCGCAGATATTCGCGCGCGACCTGCTGGATGAGTTCTGGGGTCACAGCCGCAAAGCCCGCCTCGACCTCGTTGAACTTGGCGGGATTGTCGTCAAACAGCGCATAGGACGACAGGATTTCGGCAATGCCGAAACGGGTCGCGCTGTCGATATTGCCATAGAGCGACGAGCGGATCTTGGTGTTGGCGCGACGCAGTTCCTCGGCCGACACCGGATTGTTCTGTAGATCCGCCACCACCTCGTCGACCGCAGCGGTGATCTCGGCTTCCGACTTCGCAGGATCGTGGATCAGGTTCACGATGAACTGCATCGGGCCGTTATAGGTGAACTGGTTGCCCAGCATATTGATGCTGCCACTGACACCGCTGGTCAGGGACTTTTCACGCACCAGCTTGTTGTAGAGGCGGCTGTCGGTGCCCTGCGCCATGATCTGGTTGATCAGGCCCATGGCATACCATTCCGGCGTGTTTCGCGCAGGCACATGCCAGCCCGCCGCCCAACCGGGTCGTGGAGCCAGCGCGTCCTTGTGAACCACGCGGCGCGGCTCGGTCTGGCGCGGCTCGGAGATGTCCGGCAGGGTCACAGGCGGGGTCGCCTCGATCGGGCCGAAATACTGCTCGATCCAGCGGCGGGTTTGCGCCTCGTCGAAATCACCGCCGACGAACAGCACCGAGTTGTTCGGACCATAGAAACGGTCGTGGAAGGTCTTGGCATCCTCGACGGTCGCGGCCTGAATCTCGGCCAGCTCGCCATAGAAATTGTGCGCGTTATACCAGTTGGTATTGGCCGCCATCGGCATCCAAAGCCACGGATAACCACCATAAGGCTGGTTCAGAACATTAACGCGGACTTCGTTGGAAACGACTTCCTGCTGGTTCTTCAGCACCTCTTCGTTGATCACCGGACGAGCCATACGGTCGGCTTCGCCCCAGATCATGGCTTCCAGAGCGCCCGACGGCACCACCTGATAATAGTTGGTGTAGTCAAAGCGGGTGGAGCCGTTCATCGCCCCGCCCGAATTGGTCACCAGATTGATGAACGCCCCCTTCGGCGCATTCTGCGAGCCCTGGAACAGCAGGTGCTCGAACAGGTGCGCGAAGCCGGTGCGGTTTTGCGGCTCGATACGGAAACCGATGCCATAGTGAACCGCCACGGTCACGGTCGGGATGCGGCTATCCTTCAGCAGGATGACCTTCAGACCGTTGGACAGTTTGTAATAGACGGGAGCCACCTGAAAGCCGCTGTCGGCTGCCGCAGGTGGGGGCGTTGCGGCACTGCCCGCATGGGCAGCGGGGGTCAGTGCAAGGCTGGCCAAAACGGCAGCCGCGCTTACCCCGATCAGGTTCAGTCGTTTCATGAAATCTCCGAAACAGCTTGTGCTATCAGTCTTTGGCGCAGGCACCCGAGATATGCAGGCGCCATCCGCGATAGTATTAGATAAACACAGTTTTGCCATTTTGAATGTTACGATGATTTAACCTATTAAATTGCTGTAATATTTGAATTAATAACTACAGCCAAAGCTTCACAGTATCTAAATCCCTCGTTTAAAGCCAAGGTTATGCCATGAAAACTCCAGTCGTCATCGCCCACCGCGGATGCAGCGGCGAGCGTCCGGAGCACACGCGTTCCGCCTATAAGCGGGCGATTGAACAGGGTGCGGATTTCATCGAACCCGATCTGGTGATGAGCGCTGACGGCTATCTGGTCGTGCGCCACGAGAACGAGATCGGCGAAACCACCGACGTGGCCAACCACCCCGCCTTTGCGGACCGTCGGACTGAACGCGTGATTGACAGTGTGACCGTTTCGGGGTGGTTCACCGAAGACTTTACGCTGGCGGAACTAAAGACCCTGAGGGCGAAAGAGCGCCTGCCTGCCCTTCGCCCCGCCTCTGCCGAACATGACGGCGAGGAAGGCATCCTGACCTTTGAAGAGGTGCTGTATATTGCCAAGGCTGCCAGCCAGCGCACAGGCCGCACCATCTCCGTCGCGCCCGAACTGAAACACCCTTCTCACTTCCAGTCGATGGGCCTCGATATCGAAGAGGCCTTCCTGAAGGTTGCCGAGGCGCGTGGACTGACGAGTGCAGACGCGCCCTTGCTGGTCCAGTGTTTCGAGGTCGGCCCGCTGCAACGTCTAGCACAGCGTATCCAGACGCCCCTGCTGCAATTAATGCAGGTTGCGGGTGGTCCGGCGGATCGACCCGACCTGACCTATCAGTCCATGGCAACGCCAAAGGGATTGGCCGATATCGCCACCTATGCCCGCAGCATCGGCATTCAGGACACGATGGTGATCCCGCGCGATGAAACGGGTAACACCCTGCCCCACACCCCGCTGATTGCCGATGCCCATAAGGCGGGCGTTGAGGTCGTGGTCTGGACCTTCCGCGCCGAGAACAACTTCCTGCCGCTGGACTACCGCTCAAATGAAAACCCGTCAGATCACGGGGACCTGACGGGCTATCTTCATCGCTTCTACGACCTTGGGGTGGATGCGGTGTTCAGCGACTTTCCGGCGATTGCCGTGGCGGCGCGCGCCTAGTCGTTCTGGAACTGGAGCTTGGCGAGGCGCGAATAGAGCCCGCCCTTGGCCACCAGTTCGGCGTGCGTGCCCTCTTCGACCACTTCACCTGCATCCATCACCACAATGCGGTCCGCACGAAGGACAGTCGCCAGACGGTGGGCGATGACCAAGGTGGTGCGTGCCTCCATGGCCTGATCCAGAGCCGCCTGCACCAGACGCTCGTTCTCGGCATCAAGGGCGCTGGTGGCCTCGTCCAGCAGCAGGATCGGGGCGTCACGCACAAGAGCGCGGGCAATCGCCAGACGCTGGCGCTGACCACCCGACAGGCTCTTGGCGCGTTCACCCAGAGGCGTGTCGAAACCTTGCGGCAGTCGCTCGATGAAGCCCAGAGCTTGAGCCTCCGATGCAGCCAGCTTGGCCTCATCCAGAGTGGCGTCCTCGCGGCCAAAGCGGATGTTTTCAAGCGGCGAGCCCGAGAACAACGGCGCTTCCTGCGAAACCCACGCATAGCGGCTGCGCACCTCGACCGGATCGGCCTTACGCACGTCCACGCCATCTACCGTCACCACGCCTGACTGCGGATCGTAGAAGCGTAGCAACAGACGGAAGACAGTCGATTTACCCGCGCCCGACGGCCCCACCAAAGCCACGGTCTCACCGGGGCGAACGGTCAGGCTGAAGCCCTTCAGGGCGGTCAGGTCAGGGCGGCCCGGATAGGCAAAATCGACGCCCGACATCGACACCTCGCCGCGCGCCGGAGACGGCAGCACAGCAGGCGTTGCAGGGGCGGCAATCGCAGGCTCTGCACGCATCAGCTCGTCGATACGTTCCATGGCACCGGCGGCCTTTTGCACATCGCCCCAGCTTTCGCCCAGCGCGCCCACGGCCCCCGCCGCGAACACCGAGAGCAGCACAAACTGCAGCAGAGCGCCCGGCGTCATATTGCCCGCCACCACGTCCTGCGCGCCCAGCCAAAGCACCAGCGTCACGCCGCCAAACATCACGACGATGATCATGGCGGTCATGACCGCACGGGCACGCATACGCTTGAGCGACGCCCCGAAGGCGGCCTCGACCGCACCGTTAAATCGGTTGTGGGCATTGGATTCGCGACCAAAGGCCTGAACCGTTTCCAGCGCATCGACGCTTTCACCCGCAAAGCCGACGGCTCCGGCAAAGGTGTCCTGTGACTTGACGGTCAGTTTGCGGACCTGACGGCCAAAGATGAACAGCGGCACAATCAGGATCGGCACAATCAGCAGAACCAGACCCGTCAGCTTGGGGCTGACGAAGAACAGCAGGATCGTCGCACCGATCATGGTCAGGAAGTTGCGCAGCGCATAGCTGATCGAGGTCGTCAGCAGCGTATCGACCAACTGGATGTCGGTCGTCATGCGCGACAGCACCTCGCCCGTGCGCATATGGGCAAAGAAGACAGGATCAAGCGACAGGATGCGGCCAAACAGCCCCTGACGCAGGTCCGCGATCATGCGCTCGCCCGTCTTGGTGACGAAATAATAGCGCAGCGCCGTCATCAGGCCGAGGACCAGCGCATTGGCACCCAGAATCGCGAACCAGAAGTTCAGATGCTCGCCGCCGTTTTCAAAGCCGGTATCAATCGCGCCACGCGCTGTGG
>JAEZHG010000043.1 GCA_023436945.1 Pseudomonadota bacterium
ACCGTGGTCTCGACCACCAAGAGCCAGCCGCCGCAAATCTCGGACGATCTGCGCCGTCAGGCCGATGTGTTCATCGATCTGGCAGACGCGGCAGAGTTCACCAAGCCGAAGGCTCCGACCGTGCCGCGCGAACGCTAATCGCCGCGACACAGATAAAGAAAAGCCCGCAGCCTCCGATGAGGCTGCGGGCTTTTTCATATCCGCTTGGGATCAGCTGTTGTTTTCGCCGCTACCGGCCACGCGCACTGCGGCGGGTTCACGGAAATAGCCGTCGATACCCTCAGCGACGGAGCGCATCAGGCGACGGCGCGAACGCTCGTCGGTCAGAACACGCTCGTCCGAAGGGTTGGTGATGAATCCCATCTCCAGCAGGACCGCAGGAACGTCCGGTGCCAACAGCACTGCCAGGCCCGCCGCGCGGTGGCTGCGGTTCAACATCGGATGCTGGTCACTCTCCAACTGCCCCACCAGAACGCGGGCCAATTGCGCCGAGCGGTTGCGGTTCGCGCGCTGGGTCATGTCCAGTAGAATACGGTCCACCGAGGCATCACGGCCCGGAAGGCGCAGATCACGCTGCCAGTCATCATTACGGGTGAACTCGCGCACAGCCCGCGTCGCGCCCTGTTCGGACAGGGTATAGACACTGACGCCGCGCATGGAGGTGTCCTCCAGCGCATCGGCGTGCAAAGATATAAAGAGATCTGCTCCCGCATCGCGAGCAATCTGCACACGACGGTTGTGGGCCACATAGACATCGCTGTCGCGGGTCAGGCGCACGCGATAACGCCCCGTGCGTTCCAGCGCCGTTTTCAGATCACGCGCCGCGGCAAGGGTAATGCCCTTTTCCCAACCTTCGGAACCACGGGCACCGGGGTCGCGGCCACCGTGACCGGCGTCGATAACAATAAGGGGTTTTTCAGCACGCGGCTGCGGACGCGAGGCCGTCATCACCGGAGCGGGCGTCGCTCCTGTCGATTTCAGGTCGATCACATAGCGATAATGCGGAACGCCATCACCGGGCGGCAGCAGGAAGCGGCGCTCGATCTCGGCACCACGCGCCAGTTGCAGATTAATGCGTGCGCCACCGCTGGCACCGTCAAGCTCATAGGTGCGGACAAGACCACTGCCCTGCCCCGCCAGTCCACGCGGCGGGGTGACACCCGACAGCGCGACACTGACCTGACCGTCAGAGCCATCCGCGATCACACGACCGCGCGTATCTCGGCCCAGATCAACAACCACACGCGTACGCTGGGCATCGCCGCCAAAGCGGATCCCCATGACCTGAACATCCGACCCGAAAGCCAGACTTAACCCAGCCGTCATCACAGCCGCGACAGTGACCGTGCCTGCCAAAGCAGTCATCGCCCACGCTCGCGGCCCCCAACGACCCGGACCTTCACGCCACTGAAAGCGCATTTTGCGCGCAAGCTCCTTGCTAGACCAAGCTCACAAACTATCAACGGACGTTAAGGAATTGGTAAATGCAGAACAACGCGCAATCGTTTTGCATTTTGTCCAAATGGCGCCTATTGTTGAAAGACCGCGACCGATCGCGCCTACGCCCCTGTGAGGCGTCGGGCACGCCCTCCTCGCGGCGTACTTATGATTTTCACCTAATTCCTACGGGTCACCGGCTTGGCCGACACCCAAAGGATCAAGGGTTTGGACCGCAGCCTATTATGGGCGCGACCGGACCCCGGACCGACAGAACCTATGGGCCGACACGCCTGCGATTTTAATTGGCACTCCTTTGCCACCCCGGCCTCAGGCGGGGAACAATCGCGCGTCGTCGCCCGTCATCCCATTCGGCGAGCCGCCTCCCTGCACACGGGACACCTCCTAGCGAGAAACCTCGCAGGGCAAGAGCAGGCGCGCCAGAGAGAGACCCTGCATGTCAAAGACCATGTTGATCGATGCGGCGCACGCGGAAGAAACGCGCGTCGCTATCGTGGACGGCCGTCAGGTTGAGGAATTCGATTTTGAATCCCGCGCCCGTCGCCAGCTACGCGGCAATATCTATCTCGCCAAGGTAACCCGGGTCGAACCGAGCCTTCAGGCGGCCTTTGTTGAATACGGCGGAAACCGTCACGGCTTCCTCGCCTTCAACGAGATTCACCCCGACTACTACCAAATCCCTGTCGCCGACCGCGAAGCCATCATGGCCGAAGACGGTGACGACGAGGACGACAACGACGATCTGGGCCGTGAAAACGGCGACGATGAAGGTGATGCCGAAGGCCGTCTGGCCGACGAAGAACGCCTGAAGCGCCGCCTGATGCGCCGCTACAAGATCCAGGACGTCATCAAGCGCCGTCAGGTTCTGCTGGTACAGGTCGTCAAGGACGAACGCGGTGCCAAGGGCGCAGCCCTGACGACATGGCTGTCGCTGGCCGGTCGCTACTGCGTTCTCATGCCGAACACCGGCAAGGGCGGCGGCATCTCGCGCAAGATCACCAACACCTCGGACCGTCGCCGCCTGAAGGCTGCCGCTGCGGCCCTGAAGGTGCCGCAAGGCATGGGCCTGATCATCCGCACCGCCGGTGCCAAGCGCACCCGTGCCGAGATTAAGCGCGACTACGAATATCTGCTGCGTCTGTGGGCCACGATCCGCGACACCACCCTCAAGTCGAACGCCCCAGCGGTGATCTATGAGGAAGAAAACCTTGTCCGCCGCGCCGTGCGCGACATGTACGACAAGGATTTCGACGGCATTCAGGTCGAAGGCATCCAGGGCTTCAAGGAAGCCCGCGATTTCATGCGCGTGCTGATGCCGTCGCAGGCAAAGAAGATTCATCTGTATCAAGGTGCTCGTCCGCTGTTCGCATCGAATGGCATCGAAGAAGTCCTGACCCAGATCCACCAGCCGGTCGTCTCGCTGAAATCGGGCGGCTATCTGGTTATCAACCAGACCGAGGCGCTGGTCGCCATCGACGTGAACTCGGGTCGCTCGACCAAGGAACGTAACGTCGAGCAGACCGCCCTTAAGACCAACCTTGAGGCTGCCGTCGAGGCTGCACGCCAACTGCGCCTGCGCGACTTGGCCGGTCTGGTCGTCATCGACTTCATCGATATGGATGAAGGCAAGAACAACCGCGCCGTTGAGAAGGCTCTGAAGGACGCGCTGGCCAAGGATCGCGCCCGCATCCAGATGGGCCGCATCTCGCCCTTCGGCCTGATGGAAATCAGCCGCCAGCGTCGCCGCCTCGGCGTTATCGAAGGCGCGACCGAGGCTTGCGCCTGCTGTCAGGGTACCGGCCGCGTGCGCTCGGCAGAATCCGCTTCCCTCACCGTCCTGCGCGCTGTCGAGATCGAGGCTGGCCGCAACGGTGCAGGCTGCATCACCCTGCGCGTCACGACCGCTGTTGCCCTCTATATCCTGAACCACAAGCGCGACTATCTGCAGCGCCTCGAAGCCACCCGTGGCCTCAAGGTCATCATCCAGATCGATGACTCGCTGGCTCAGGGCGAACACCATATCGACCGCACCGAAACCAACGAAGACTTCGTCGCTCCGGAAAGCCAGATCGACCTGTCTGAACTGGATGACGGTATCGACGACAACGCTGTCTTCGATGAGGACGAGGAAGAAGAAGAGGACGATGACGTCCTCGAAGCTTCCGACGACGAAGAAGGCGAAGCTGGCGAGGAACATGATGGCGAGCGCGCCGAGCGTGATGAGGACGGCCGTGGTGGCCGCCGTCGTCGCCGCCGTCGTGGTGGCCGTCGTGACGAGGAAGCGCCGGAAACCCGCGCCTCTGACGAGGACGAGGAAGACAGCCGTGGTGGCCGTCGCCGCCGTGGTCGCCGCGGTGGTCGCCGCAGCCGTGAGGACGGTGATCGCGACGTCTACAGCTGGGTGCGTGGCCGCACCCCGTCGTTGGAAGATCCCTATGTCTGGTTCGACCCGCTGAACCCGCAACGTCCGGAGCGCACCGAGCGTCCGGAACGCGTGCAGCGTGAAGTGACCGAAGGCGTCGAGGCCGAAACCGGTACCGAAGTGGCACTGGAAGAGGTTCAGGGCGAAGGCAATGGCCGTCGTTCGCGCCGTCGTCGCGGTCGTGGCCGTGGTCGCAACCGTGACCAGTCTGAAAACGGTGCCGAACTGGCCCACGAGGACAAGGTCGAAGACCGCGCCACCAACGAAGGTCTGCCGGTCGAGGGTAATCCCGAAGCGCCGATCGCCGTTGTGATCGAAGCTGAAGGTGATACCGTCGCCGAAGCCGAGGTTGAGGCCGTCGCCACGACCGAAACCGAAGCTCCGAAGCGTCGCCGCGTCCGTCGCAAGACCCGCAGCACCAACAGCGAGGCAGCTTCTGACGCCACTCCGGTCGTATCGGAAGAACAGCCAGAGTTCGTGGCTCCGATCACGGATGACACCCGTTCGGCCATTCCGGCGATTCTGGATGTAACGCCTGCCGTCGCTCGCAAGATCGAAAAGGCTATCGAACGCGTCGAGGAAACCGAGGCGCAAGTCACCGAGGCTAAGGCCGAGGTTGTCGAGGCTGTAGCTGTCGAAGCCTCTGCCGCTCAGGTGGATGTGGCTCAGACCATCGAGGTCGAGGCTCCGAAGACCGAAGCTGTCGCTGAAACGGTTGTTGAAACCGTCGAGGAAACCGCTCCGGTGGACATTGCCGACATCATCGCCAACGATCCGAACCAGATCACCGAGGCTCCCGAGAAGCCGAAGCGTGGTTGGTGGCGCCGTTGATCGGCCATGATTTGACGTAATGACAGTAGGGAGACCGTCGCTCTGGAGTTCACCATGATCCGGTTTTCCTCTGTTATTACCCGTGCGCTGGTTGCAGGGACTGCGGCGGCTGCCTTGATGGTAGCCGCCCTTCCCGCTTCCGCGCAGAACATGGTCCGCGATACCGAAATCGAGGCCATTATCGACGAGTGGTCGGCTCCGACCCTGACGGCCATGGGGCTGAACCCCGAGGAAGTCGAAATCCTTCTGGTCAACGACAACAGCCTGAACGCCTTTGCGACACGCGGGCGGATCATGGGTCTGAACACCGGCCTGATCCTCGAAACCAAGACCCCGAACCAGCTTCTGGGCGTCATCGCCCACGAAGCGGGCCACATCAAAAACCGCCACACCCTGCGCGACGGCGCGCAAAATGCCGGCATGCAGCCCATGATCATGACCATGGCGCTGGGTGCATTGGCTGCATTGGCAGGCGCACCGGATGCAGGCGCGGCGCTTCTCGCCTCCAGTCAGTATTTCGGCACGCTGGGCGCACTTCGCTATATGCAGTCCCAAGAGGGCGAAGCCGATATTTCGGGCGCTCGCGCACTGGAAGCCGCAGGCGAGTCAGGCCGTGGTCTGGTCGAGTTCTTCGAGAATTTCCGCTCTCAGGAAGTCTTCTCGGATGCCCGACGCTTCCCCTATTTCCGCAGCCACCCGCTGTCCTCGCAACGTATCGAGGCCCTGCGCGGTCCGGTGCAGCGCGCCTCGAACTATAACAAGACCGACAGCCCCGAGCGTCAGGCCCAGCATGATCTGGTGATCGCCAAGATCCGTGGCTTCATGGATCACCCGAACACCACGCTTCGCACCTATGCGGCCAGCGATACGTCGTTCCCTGCCCGCTATGCCCGCTCTATCGCCTATTACCGCAGCGGCCAGACAGAACGCGCACTCAGTGGCGTTGATACCCTTTTGGCCGAGCAACCCGACAATGCCTATCTGTGGGAGTTGAAGGGCCAGATCATCTTCGAAGAGGGCCGCCCCGCCGAGGCGATCGAGGCCCACAGCCGCGCGGTGCAACTGATGCCCGAGGCACCGCTGCTTCGCATCAACCTGGCCCACGCCATGCTCGAGGCCAATACGCGCGAACTGACCGAGAAAGCCGAGACCGAGCTCAAGATCGCCCTTGCCCGCGAGGGTGACAATCCGATGGCGTGGCGCCTGCTCAGCCAGTCCTATGCCACCCAAGGCAAGGAGGGCGAGGCGCGTCTGGCATCTGCGGAATACTGGTTCGCCATGCGCCAACCGCAGCAGGCCAACCAGTTCGCCATGCGCGCCCGCGATCTTCTGGATCGCAACTCTCGCGAATGGCTGCGTGCGACCGACATTGTTCTGGCCTCCGGTGCCAGCGAAAACGACATTCAGGAAGCCGAGCGCCGCAACCAGCAGCGATCCCGCCAACGCGTTACCCCGCCCGGCAGCAACTAATCCCCCTTAAGAACCCGAGCTTATGACCGAACCAAATAATGCGCTGCCGGAACAGGCGCCGTCCGAAACGCCCGCCGCGCAGCCCGCGCCAAAGCCCAAGTCGGGTGGCCTTTCGCCAGCCCTGATGAGCGGTGCGGCTCTGGCCCTTTCGGTCATTGCGCTGGGTGTTGCCAGCCTGCCCTACATCAGTGGCGGCTTCGGCCAGCAGGTCCGCTCCTATCTGATCGCCAATCCTCAGGTTCTGGACGAGGTGCTGGCCGCCCGTCAGCAGCAGGAGGAGCAAGGCGCGGTTTCAAGCATCAACGCCGCCGTAGAGGCCAATCCGGCTCTCTTGGCTATCGATGCACGTGATCCTGTGTTTGGCCCTGCCGATGCCAAGGTGACGGTGATCGAGTTCTTTGACTTCCGCTGCGGCGGCTGTAAGGCCGTGGCTCCGCAATACCGCGCCCTGATGGAAGCCAATCCGGACGTGCGCTTTGTCTTCAAGGACTGGCCGATCCTCGATCAGGGCCAGACGGTCACCTCTCAATACGCTGCCCGTGCCGCTCTGGCTGCACATCAGCAAGGCAAATACCTTGAAGTCTATGATGATCTCATGGCTGCTCCGGGCCTCGATCAGCAGATCATCGATACCATCCTGACCGAGAATGGCGTCAATCTGGAACAGGCCCGCGCGGCCATCGCGTCTGACGACATGACCCGCCACGTGACAGACATCCACACCGCCGCGGCGGCTATGGGTCTGCGTGGAACGCCGACCTTCTTCGTCAACGGCAAGGCTGCGCCAAATATCGATCCGGCTTTCGTGGGCCAGATGATCGAACAGGCCAAGTCCGCGAAGTAAGCCTCTATCCTGACAGCGAAAAAGGGCCGCTCGATTGAGCGGCCCTTTTACTATCGACTTAGATCAGACCAGCCAGCGGCGAGGACGGATCGGCGAACATGCGCTTCTTCATACGGCCCGCCAGATAGGATTCACGACCGGCGATAACCGCGTGCTTCATGGCGCTGGCCATCAGGATCGGATCGCGGGCCTCGGCGATGGCGGTGTTCATCAGAACGCCGTCACAACCCAGTTCCATGGCCACAGCCGCATCCGAAGCCGTGCCGACACCGGCATCCACCAGAACCGGAACCTTGGACTGTTCAACAATCATGCGGATGTTGATCGGGTTCTGGATACCCAGACCCGAGCCAATCGGCGCACCCAGCGGCATGATGGCCACCG
Source organism: Pseudomonadota bacterium (assembly GCA_023436945.1). Lineage (GTDB taxonomy): Bacteria > Pseudomonadota > Alphaproteobacteria > Caulobacterales > Caulobacteraceae > Brevundimonas. The sequence continues at coordinate 7,410 of JAEZHG010000043.1, forward strand.
CGCCTGCGTCTTCCAGCTTGCGGGCATAGACGGGGTCGTCGGTGCAATAAACCATCACCTCGAAGCCCTCTGCCGTCAGCAGTTTCAGCGCACGCAGGGTCTCTTCCATGTCCGGATAGAGGTGCTTCTGTTCCGACAGGACTTCCAGCTTCACTAGCGTCCAGCCACCGGCCTCACGCGCAAGGCGCAGGGTGCGCATGGCGTCCTCTGCGGTAAAGCAGCCCGCCGTGTTCGGCAGATAGGTGTATTTCTTCGGATCGATATAGTCCGTCAGAACCGGCTGGCCCGGATCCGTCAGGTTCACGCGGCGCACAGCCACAGTGACCATTTCCGCGCCCGAGGCCACAACAGCGGCGGCGTTCTGTTCATAGTCACGGTATTTGCCCGTGCCCACGATCAGGCGGGAGTTGAAGGTGCGACCAGCGACGGTCCAGCTATCGGTGCGAGGGGCGGATTCGATCATGACGAACAGTTAGCCGCAACCCGCCCCGCATTAAAGCCGCGATACGGGATTTGATCTGGCTCAGCCCCCGCCGACGAACTGCACCAGTTCGATCTTGTCGCCCTCGGCCAGTGCGGTGGAGCCGTGCAGCGAACGCGGCACAATCTCCAGATTGCGCTCGACCGCGACCTTGCGCGGGTCCAGCGACAGCTCTTCGATCAGGCCTAGAACCGTGGTGGCGGCGGTTTCACGCCCCTGCCCGTTCACTTCGATACGCAATTCTTCGCTCCAGACACGCCCCGCGCCTTCCGCATCGGGCATGCGCTGGAATATGGGGTGATGCGGCCGCTAACTCAATCAGGGACCACAGCCCTATTGTCGCCAACAGCCCCTATCATAGGTCGGGTGTGAGT
>JAEZHG010000048.1 GCA_023436945.1 Pseudomonadota bacterium
TGACCGCCTGTCCGAGAGCCGCACGGATATCGGCCTCTTCGATCTGTGCACCACGATCAGCCGCCGTGGCGAGGTTTTCGACTACGCGCTTGGCCTGCGCCCGATCACGCGGTGACCCATTGATCGAGACACCGCCACCGGGGGTCTCGATCAGAACCTTGAAGGCATCTTCGATCAGCGCCATGTGGCGGCTGCCTGGGCCAATGACCGCACGCAGCGCCTTGTCGCTGAGGGACAGAAACTCGGACTCGCGGGCCATCAGTTTTCCTTTCGATCCATCACCCTGACCTAACGGTCTGGATCAGGATTGGATCAGCTTGCCGTACAGGCTGTTTTGCTGGCCCGACAAAATTTCGACCTCGACGATCTGGCCAACCAGATGGTCGGCAGCATCGACGTGGACTGATTGAAGATAGGGCGAGCGGCCAATGGCCTGCCCTGCGTGGCGCCCCTTCTTCTCGAACAGCACCGGCAGAACCTTGCCCGCCAGCGAGGCATTGAAGGCTACCTGTTGCTCGGTCAGCAGGGATTGAAGCGCGTGCAGACGCGCCTTGCCGACCTCAGCCGGAACCTGCGCGCCCATGGTCGAGGCAGGGGTGCCCGGACGCGGCGAATAGATGAAGGAGAAGGCGCTGGCGTAGTTCACCTTGCGAACCAGATCGAGCGTGTCCTCGAACTCACGATCCGTCTCGCCGGGGAAACCGACAATGAAATCGCCGGCCATGGCGATGTCCGGGCGTGCCTCACGGATACGGTCGATCAGATCAAAATATTTCTGGCGCCCGTGCTTGCGGTTCATCAGGCGCAGGATGCGGTCAGAGCCTGCCTGAACCGGAAGGTGCAGATAGGGCATCAGGGCCTTGAGGTCGCGGTGGGCCTCGATCAGGTCATCCGACATGTCGTTCGGATGGCTGGTGGTGTAACGGATGCGGTCGATGCCGGGGATTTCAGCCAGCGCATAGACCAGCTTGGCCAAGGTGAACGGCTTGCCGTCGGGACCTTCGCCGTCATAGGCGTTGACGTTCTGGCCCAGCAGAGTGAGTTCGCGCACGCCACGATCGGCCAGAGCGCGGGCCTCTTCCAGAACTGCCTTTACCGGACGCGACCACTCGGCGCCGCGCGTATAGGGCACCACGCAGAAGGTGCAGAACTTGTCGCAACCTTCCTGCACGGTCAGGAAGGCGGTCACACCCTCGATCCCGCGCACGGCGGGCAGGGCATCAAACTTTTCATTAGGTGCAAAATCGGCGCCGATACGCTCGCCACGCTTGCGGGCCGTGCGGGTCAGAAGCTCGGGCAGTTGGTGATAGGCCTGCGGACCGACAACCAGATCCACCGCAGGCTGGCGGCGCATGATCTCTTCGCCCTCGGCCTGAGCCACACAGCCGGCCACGGCGATGGTCATGCCGTTACCGCCCTTGGCGAGGCGCTTGTCACGCATCTCGCGCAGCTTGCCGAGTTCCGAATAGACCTTCTCGGCGGCCTTCTCACGGATATGGCAGGTATTCAGGATAACAAAGTCGGCCGCTTCCGGCGTATCGGTCTGCGCATAGCCCAGCGGTCGCAGGACATCGGCCATGCGTTCGCTGTCATAGACATTCATCTGGCAACCGTAGGTCTTGATGAACAGGCGCTTGGTCGCGCCCGTTGCCGCTACGGTGGTGTCGTCTTTGGCCACGTTAGGATCGAGAGTATCGGTCATAGGCGGCTTATGATGCCCTCTGAGGGCATCTGCAAGGCATGGAGGGCGGGTTAGCCCTCATCCTTAAGCACTGCCCGTTCACGGCGATAAATCAGACCTTCGCGCTCGGTCGGTTCGACGCCCGGAATGCGGTGGCCATAGAGTTCAAGCTTGTGGCCGACCAGTTCGTAACCCAGCTTGCGGGCAATCTCTTCTTTCAGACGCTCGATCTCGGCATCGAAGAACTCGATCACATCACCGGTCTTGGTGTCGATCAGGTGGTCGTGATGGTCATCGCCCGCTTCTTCATAGCGGCTGCGACCATCACCGAAGTCGTGCTTTTCGACGACACCGGCTTCTTCGAACAGGCGAACGGTACGATAGACCGTAGCTATAGAAATATGCGGATCGATTGCCGAAGCGCGGCGATACAGCTCTTCGACATCAGGGTGATCCAGCGCATTCGAGAGCACACGTGCAATCACACGACGTTGCTCGGTCATACGCATGCCGCGGTCGGCGCAAAGTTTTTCTATCCGGTCCATGGCAGGAGGATAAGTCGGACTTGCGGTTTATGGAAGCTATAGAGGAAACTTCAAAGCCATCATCAGCGCATCTTCGCGAGAACCGTCCGTGCGCTGATAATAACCGCGACGCTGGCCCACGACTTCAAACCCGCACGAAACATAGAGCGAGCGTGCAGCCTCATTGGATTCGGCGACCTCAAGGAACATCCGTTCCGCCCCGCGCGCGGCGCTTTCAACGATGGCCTGCTGCACAAGCTGGCGCCCGCGACCGCCACGGCGTGCTGATGGCCTTACGCCCACAGTCAGGATTTCGGCCTCATCGACAATCACGCGGATCATGATGAAGCCCTGATCGTCACCGCGAACAAATACGCCGGGGCTGTCGAGCAACGAAGCCATCGCGGCTTCGTCCCACGGACTTTCAAAAGCCTCGGCGTGGATCTCGGCCAGCAGGACAGGGGAGAGACCCATGCTCAGCCCTTGTCGGCTTGGCGCGGCTGACCCGGAAGGCGGCTCGGCGGCGTGGCGTCCGGCGCGCGGAGGTAAAGCGGCGAGGGAAGGTTTGATGCCGGATCAAGCTGCGCCGTCAGACGCGCCAAGGCCTCCGGCTTTGGGGCCTCCAAGGCAAACAGTTCTGCCGACGACAGGGCAGGGGCATCTTCGGTCAG
>JAEZHG010000107.1 GCA_023436945.1 Pseudomonadota bacterium
CCCTAAGCGTGCTGATGGTAGAAAGCTGTGGGATCGCGAAGCCTTGGATCATGCTTTCTGGGCGCTTCCCGACGATGGCCCAGACCGTAGTGATAACCCTTGGGATTAAGCGGCATGAAAAAGAAGCCTGCGTATGTGTCCTGCTATCGCGACCGACACGGAAAACTGCGTTGGAGGTTTAGGCGAGCGGGATTTCCACAAGTCCAGACCACGCAGCTCTTCGGATCTGAAGAATGGTGGCAATGGTATTCTTGCGCCAGCAATGCTCAGGCGATTGACTATTCGGCCCAACGTGCAGAGCCAGGCTCAATCCATGCATTGGCTATCGCCTATTACACTTCGGCCGACTTCATGCAGTTGCGAGCGTCAACCCAGCGTACCTACAAGGGCATCCTCGACCGGTACCGGGATAAGTACGGCAAACTCCCTGCGGACAGGCTCGAGGCCCGTCATATCCGGGGTCAGATGGATAAAATGGCGGTGACGCCCGCTGCAGCCAACAACACACTGAAAGTCCTTCGCGCCGTCATGAAGTTCGGCGTTGATCGAGGGCTATTGAAAACCGATCCGACCATAGGAGTTAGAATGCTACGCTACCGTACAGAAGGGTTCCATACGTGGACTGAGCAGGAGATTGCTGCGTTTGAAGATAGGTGGCCGGTAGGCAGCCGCGAGCGACTGGCTTTCGATCTTTTGCTCTACACTGCCCAGCGCTCGGGTGATGTCCGCATCATGACGCGGCAGCAAATCGAGGATGGTCGTATCTATGTGCGCCAAGAGAAAACAGGCCAGCCTGTCGATATTCCGCTCCATGCCAATCTGCGAGCGTCTTTGGAAGCGACTCCCGCTGAGCACCTGGTTCTGCTGACAACAAGCGGTGGCAAGCCCTACAGCGAAAAAGGGTTCGGCAATTGGGTGAAGAAGGCTGCGCAGCAGGCAGGCCTTTCGCACTGTTCGGCTCACGGGCTACGCAAGGCGGCGGCACGCCGTTTGGCCGAGGCTGGTTGCACCGTGCACCAAATCATGTCGATCACTGGACATCAAACCATGAAAGAAGTCGAACGCTACACGCGCGAGGCGGCTCGACGTGATCTGGCAGATGCAGCGATCAATCGCATCGCTTGATGGAAGAAAAGCGGAACGTTTGTGTCTAACCCGCAGCGGATTGTTAGACGGCTCTCGGCCTAAAATACTGATTTGTAAGGGTTTTAAAATGGTGGTGGCGGACAGAGAGGGATTCGAACCCTCGATAGAGTTGCCCCTATACACGCGTTCCAGGCGTGCGCCTTCAACCACTCGGCCACCTGTCCTGATCCACTATGTGTCCGGATGCGTCCGGAGAGGATTCGCCGGGAGCGGTCCGGCGAGAGGGCGCTGATTAAATCAAACTTGAAGGATGGGCAAGCGCCCATCTAGCCCCCATATGATATTCTCTACGAGTTTATGGAGCGCGCCATGTTGTTGAATAAATCCGATACCTTGCCGACCGCTGATACGGCGCTGCCGGGGCGTGCGGAGGCACTGGATACGGATGAGACCCATTTCGTTCTGGGTACGCCGCTGAAGGGACCTTGGCCGCAGGGTATGCAGGTCGCCGTTTTCGGTATGGGCTGCTTCTGGGGTGTCGAGCGCGTGTTCTGGCAGTTGGACGGCGTTTACAGCTCGGCTGCCGGTTATGCGGGCGGGATTACACCGAACCCGACCTATGAAGAGGTTTGCTCGGGCAAGACCGGCCATACCGAGGTGGTGCAAGTGGTCTTCGATACCGCCAAGACCTCCTATGGCGAGTTGCTGAAGGCTTTCTGGGAGAACCATGACCCGACGCAGGGCATGCGTCAGGGTAACGACATCGGCACCCAGTATCGCTCGGCCATCTATTACATGGACGAGGCCCAGCGAGACGAGGCTCTGGCCTCCAAGGCTGCCTATCAGGAAGCCTTGAGCGCAGCCGGTCGTGGCGAGATCACCACCGAAATCCTGCCGGCGGGCGAGTTCTATTATGCCGAGGGCTATCACCAGGGCTATTTGGCCAAGAATCCGGCTGGCTATTGCGGCATTGGCGGCACCGGTGTGGTGTGCCCGATCGGTCTTGGCGTGAACGTCTAAGCCAACAAAGGGGGAGGGGCCATGAAAGCCGAGGACGTAGAGCGTTATTGTCTTTCGCTAAAGGGCGCGACTGTAGAGCGTCCCTTTGGCCCTGACTCCCAGACTTTCAAGGTCGGCGGAAAGATATTCGCCATCCTTGGGGATGACGGCGGCTTGTCTATTAAGCTGTCGGATATCGCTTATGAGGCGATGACGGAGCAGGGCCTCATGCGCCGCGCGCCCTATCTGCCGCGCGGTGGCTGGGCCAATACAGCTGATATTGCGGGTTGGGACGATCAGGAACTATCTGACCTGATCGCCCGCTCGCATGAACTGGTCGCGGCGGGGCTGACCCGCAAAGTGCGAACAGAACTGGGTCTTTAGCGGCAGGCCGCGATGAACTCTGCGGTTTTGACCTTGGTGCCCGATTGCGGGGCAAGGCCGACCCATGCGCCTTCGTTCAGGATCGACAGCCAGCCATGGTTGGCAAAGCTGGCCAGTACCGCGTCGCCGGTCGTGGTTTCGGCTTCCAGCAGATACCCGTCGAACATCACCGCCTCTTCCTGACGGGCGCGATAGGTGTTCATCCGGTCAGCCGTAGCGATGGTGATGGTCTTGACCTCGCGGTTGGTACTGACGCTGTTCAGCGTCACCTTGCCCGAACCGGGGCGGCAGCTGAAACCGAAGGGAATGTCATCCGAGTTCGCGAGGCCATAGGCCAACTGAACCTCTTCGGCATTCACATCATAGTGCCAGTCATAGTCTTCCATCGGGCTGGCCGAGGTCGGCAGGGCCAAGCTGGCCGAGGGCGCACCCGATGGCATCGACGCACAGGCCGACAAGAGCGTCAGCAGCAACGAACCGGCCACAAGGCCGCGATAACGGATTGGCTGTTGGCGCATTCGGTAACGGTCTCCGGTCGGTTGGACGTCAGGCCGCGCACAGACGGGCAAAGCGGCGCAGTGTGTTCAGGTAGGGCTGTTCGACGGTCAGGTCCATGGCTTGGCCGTTCTGTTCCAGCCTCAACGCGCCAGAGGCGGTAAAGCTCACAAATGCCGGATGATCCGCAGGGATGCCCGCGCGCACACTGTCAGGGCGGGCTACGATCTCGCCCATGCTGGAGCGGCTGCCGGAGTGGACCGTGGCGGGGCCGCTGGTCATCTGGTGCGGGCCATAAAGGGTGATGCGCACGCGGTTGCTGTCCGGTTCGCATTCCAGCGTGGTTTTCAGTTCG
>JAEZHG010000122.1 GCA_023436945.1 Pseudomonadota bacterium
CTTCAAGACCGCCTGCCCGGAAGAGATCGCCTATAAGAAAGGCTTTATCGACGCCGAGCAGCTACAGAAGCTGGCGCATGCACTCGGCAAGAGCACCTATGGCCAGTATCTTCTGACGATGCTGAAGAACGTTTAAACCGCCTTCAGCTCCCCGCCGAGGAATCCAACGATTCCTCCAAGGGAGCTGTTCTTCATCACAAAGCGAAGCTGTGCCGGCATCGGGAATATCCAGTCATGCTGGATAGACAGCTCGAAGATGCCCGGACGGTCGAACATGAGCGGGGTGGTCTCGAAATTCTTTTCGCTGCCCCAATCAATCGTGAACGGCATACCGACCGTGGCAGCGTCCACGTCGAAGCGGCACACCATCTCCCACTTGCCCTTGGGCAGATAGAGGTTCGGGCCGGAAACCAGCACGCGCGGCGTGCCGGTGATGTCGATCCACTCATGGGCACCCAGACCGCCGCCAGAGCCGAAGGTAAAGTCTGACGGGGCGAAATAGATGGGGCCCTTGGGCTTGCCCGTATAGCCATCCACGAACATCGCCAGCTTGGACTCATCGACCGTCACGGCATTTTGCTGGGCCTGTTCAATGACCTGCTCCGGTACGCTCATGCGGCCCAGATCGAAGAAGGCGAAGTCCTGCACGCCATTGCGCGCATTGCGCTCGGTAAAGAGCGAAGCCACGGGCGCAGGCAGGTAGGTCGGATAGGTCAGCACGCCTGACGGTCCGGTCAGGCTCTCGACCTGTGACAGGCCCGAAAACACGGCGCAGAAGCGGTTCACCCGCACACGGTCAAGCAGCTCCAGCTCATGCATCACCACGATGCATTTCAGCGGATCGGCAGGCTCAGGCTGTTGGTTCTGGTCCCACACCACGACCTCGAGATCGCCGGCTACCTGTTTCAGGTTGCCCATCCAGAGGTCACGCTGGGTCGCGTCGATGAACAGCACGCAATACTGGAACAGAGGCAGGGTGGAGGTCATGGGGTCAGGTCTCGTATCTGAGAACGCCAGGCTTAGGTCTGGAGCCAGCGGTAGATTTCAATGGCTTCGGCCACGTCATAGAACATACGCACACGACCGGATTCCAGAACCAGAGCCTGTTCACAATGCTCCGCGATCAGGCCCATGTCGTGCGAGGCCATGACGAAGGTCCGCGTCGAGCGTTTCTCGAAAAGTTCGGTCTGGCATTTGCGGCTGAAGCGGGCATCACCCACCGAAACCAGTTCGTCGATCAGGTAGCAGTCGAACTCGATAGCCAGCGACAGGCCAAAGGCCAGACGCGCACGCATACCCGAAGAATAGGTCTTCACCTCGCGCGACATGGCAGGGCCAAGCTCGGCGAAGGTTTCGACCTTTCCGAGGATGTCGTGATAGTCGACATCATAGATGCGCGACAGGAAGCGCACATTGTCATAGCCCGACAAGCTGCCCTGAAAGCCGCCGCCGAAACCGATGGGCCACGACGATGTGCCGTTCCATTCAATGCGCCCCTCCGAAGGGGTTGCAACACCGCCCAGAATACGGATGAGCGTGGACTTGCCCTGTCCGTTGCGGCCAAGCAGGGCCAGACGTCCGCCTTTTGGAATGTCGAAATTGAGGTTCTGGAAGACGGGCTTATGGGACTTCCGGTAGGTTTTGCTCAGATTTCGGACACTGACCATATTCTCGGTCTGGGCGGAGGTTTCCGTCACGAGTGGTGCTCTCGGAAACCGGCCCATGCCAGACGACCCAGACCATAGATCAGCAGTGTGGATGCAAATACAGCCAGCCACGACAGCAGACGCTTGGGCAGGATCGGATAGTCAGGGACGCTGGGGTTCACCACGCGGTCGAGGTAGAGCTTCTGACGGGCGCTATCCAGTTCGGCGGTGATCAGCGCGGCCGAGGCCTGCGCATATTCCTTGCTGGCCAGTTCCTGACGCATCATCAGTTCCTGATAGTCCGCGATGGCCGGAGCCAGAGCCTCGGGGCTACCCGTCATCTTCACGCGCTCTTCGGCGATCTGGGTCTCATAGCCCGCGATGGTGCGGTCGATGACCGACAGTTCGGGGCTTTGGGGCGCAGCACCGGAAATCTCGGCACGTTTGGCGCGCAGCTCGGCCACCAGACCACGCAGACGGCCGATGACCTCGGCGCTTTCACGGGTGGCCAGTTCGGGATCGAGAATGCGCTGGCGGTTACGGAAGCTGGTCAGGGCGCTGTTGGCCTCGTCAAGATGGGCCTTGGCCTTTTGCTGCGCTTCACGGGCGTTGGTGATGCTGTCGAGCGAGGAACGCTCGTTCATGCGGTTCACCAGTTCTTCGCCACCTTGAAGCAGAGCTTCGGCCAGTTGATGCGCATCACGCGGGGTGAAGGCCTCGACGCGGAGGGTGCTGATGCCGGTGGTCGAGTCATAGCCCACCACCAAATAGCGTTGCAGACCCTTGTGCAGGGCCTCGGAGGACTTGCCCTCCCACGGACGCGGCCAGCGCGAGATAATATCGACGCCCGGACGGCCCAGCACCTGACGCAAGTCCACCTTGCCCTGAAGGTCAGTGATGGCATCGCGCGAAGTCACATATTCATGGACAGCGAACACATCGCCCTGCGCCGACGGCAGGCCCACGCCCTGCAGCGCCATGCCCAGCGCAGACGGGGTCGATTGCCCCGGTGCGCGCACCACAAAGCGCGCTTCGGAGACGTAGCGCGGGCTCGCGATCAAACCGAAGTAGATGGCCGACAGGATCGCCGGAACCAGCACGACAGCGATGAACCCCGTCGGCAGCGATTTCAGCAAGCTCTTGCGACGTTTGGGTGCCGGCGGCTTGTGCGAAGACAACTCCTCGGCACGCCCCGGTCCAATGTATTTCAGCTTAGCGTTCGACATTACAGGCCCACTGAGCGCAAGAATTTATATTTCTCTTCGGCAGCATATCACTCGACATCGGTAAGGTCACCGAGCGTGGCTACCAACAACAATCCGAGGAAGTTCATCAACACCATACAGATCAGGGCGTAGCTCACACTGTAATAGGTCGGAACAAACTCTCCGAAGAGGCCGTCACGCAGCATTTCCACTGCATTCGGGAACGGGATCCAAAGGATCATGTCACGCACGGACGCCGGCAGCCAACCGATCATGAAGAACGCCCCCGAGATCGGGATCATGGCATAGTTCAGAACCGGTACCAGGCGTTCCATCAACTCCGAGCGCATCGACAATGCCGCCAGGATCAGGGCCATACCTGTGGCCATACCCCCCAGGATCAACCACCCGCCATAGAGCTTGAGGAAGTCGGCAGGCAGGCCGATCTGACCCAAAACAGCCAGTGCAATATAGACGACCACAAAGGCGGCAGTGGTGCCGAAGAACTCCAGCAAGACACGTGACACAAAGATGTGCAGCACCTTGATCTGGCGATGGTAGAGCAAGCCGCCATTGGCCTGAACCGCGCTGATCAGAAAGCCGATCGTGTGGCGCAGCAGGATCAGGCACATATAGCCGCTCATCACGAACGGGCCGAGACGAATGCCGTGCTCGTATTCGGGCTTGATGATCGACCACATGATCAGAACCACGCCACAGAACAGCAGAGGTTCCCCAACAACCCACAGGAAGCCGAGACCTTCGCGGCCGTAACGAGTCGTCGTTTCACGGAGGATCATCGCGCCAATAATGCGCGAGTGCTTTCTCAGAAGCTCAAAAGGCTTCATCGCCTGTATCATTGATTGCAAACCGCTGAGAGCCGATACCTCAGGCGGTAAACCAGACTGCCCGATTTACCAAACAAAAATTCAACGATTAAACGAATAAGAGAGCGCATCGTTCACGACGCGCCCTCTTATTTTTTTCTGATTTTTGTGCGGTTTAGAGGTTCAGCAGTGCGGGATCGCCGCCCTGTGCCGCAATGTTGATGCTGATGGCCTTTTCTGCCGCGAAGCGGATCAGGCTGTTCGGGCCACCAGCCTTCGGCCCGGTGCCCGACAGGCCTTCCCCGCCGAAGGGTTGCACACCCACAACAGCGCCGATGATCGAGCGGTTCACATAGACATTGCCTGCCGGAACCAGCGCCATCACCTCTTCGGCGAAGGCGTCGATGCGGCTGTGCACGCCCAGCGTCAGGCCAAAGCCACGGGCGGCCAGAGCGACAGCGGTCTTCTTCAGGTCCTTCGGCTCATAGCGATAGACGTGCAGGATCGGGCCGAACACTTCGCGCTCCAGGAAGTCCGGCGTCGGGATCTCGGCGATGACCGGAGCGAACAGGTCACCCTTGGATGCATCTGCTGGCAAGTTGCCGCGAGCAATGATCTTGGCTTCCTTCTCAAGACGCGCGACGTGCTTTTCGAGGTTTTCGCGGCTTTCGGCGTCGATCACCGGACCGATGTCGGTCTTCGGATCGGTCGGATCACCCAGAACCTGAACGTCCAATGCGCCCTTCAGGCCCTCGATCAGGGCATCGGCGGCATCGTGCGGCACATAGAGGATACGCAGCGCCGAGCAACGCTGACCTGCCGAGCCGAAGGCCGACAGGATGACGTCGTCGATGATCTGTTCCTTCAGCGCCGTGGTGTCCACGAACATGCCGTTCAGGCCGCCGGTTTCGGCGATGAACGGGATGATGGCACCCTGACGGTTGGCCAGACCACGGTTGATGGCGTTGGCCGTATCGGTGCCGCCGGTGAAGGCCACGCCGTCGATCATCGGGTGCGAGGTCAGGGCTGCGCCCACGGTCTCGCCTCGGCCCGGAACCAGAGCCAGCAGGTCAGGGTTCAGACCGGCCTTATAATACAGGCGCACAGCTTCGGCGGCGATCAGCGGGGTCTGTTCCGCGGGCTTGGCCACCACAGCGTTACCGGCAGCCAGAGCAGCTACGATCTGGCCGGTGAAGATGGCCAGCGGGAAGTTCCACGGGCTGATGGCAGCGAACACGCCACGGCCATGCAGGACCAACTGGTTCACTTCGCCCGTCGGGCCCTTCAGGGTCTCGCGACCACCGAACTGCTTTTCAGCCAGCATGGCGTAGTAGCGGCAGAAGTCGGCAGCCTCGCGCACTTCGGCCACACCGTCGTTCAGGGTCTTGCCGGCTTCACGCGACAGCAGGGCGACTAGACGGTCCATGTTGTCTTCAAGGGCGTCCGCCATGGCACGAAGAATCGGCGCACGGCCCGAACCCGGCATCTTGTCCCAGGCGACCTGCGCTTCGGCGGCCTTCTTGACGGCTTCATCGACCTGTTCCGGCGTCGCGTCCGAGGTCTTGCCGACGACCTGCGCGCGGTCATACGGATTGGTCACGTCGCGCGGTTCGACACCGTTCAGCAGCTTGCCGCCGATGATCGGGCCAGCCATCAGTTGTTCGACATCCAGAGCCTTCACAGCCGCAGCGTGGGCCTGACGGGCTTCTTCGGTCGAATAGTCGCGGCCGAGGGAGTTCTTGCGGTCACCGTAGATGTTCATGGGCACAGGGATCTTAGGATGGCGGTCGGGCTGGGCCTCGACGGCAGTGATGGGATCGGCGGCGACATCGGCCGCAGGAACGCGCTCGTCCAGCAGGGCATGGACGAAGGAGGAGTTGGCACCGTTCTCGAGCAGACGGCGCACCAGATAGGGCAGCAGTTCTTCATGGCCACCGACCGGCGCATAGGCGCGGACGATGATCTTCTCGTCCGACCACTTGTCGCGGGCGGCGTCATAGAGAGCCTCGCCCATACCGTGCAGGCGCTGGTGCTCGATAACCTTGTTGCGGTCACGGGCCATGCGGCGCACAGCGGCAAGGGTGTGGGCGTTGTGGGTCGCGAACTGGCAATAGATGTGAGGCGCGGCCTCGATCATCATGCGCGCGCAAACCAGATAGTTTAGGTCCGTCGCGGGCTTGGTGGTGAAGACCGGATAGTCGGTGCGGCCATTGACCTGCGCCAGCTTGATCTCGGTATCCCAATAGGCACCCTTGACCAGACGGACCATCAGGCGGCGGTTCGTGCGCTTGGACAGGTCGATCAGACGCTGGATCGTTTCGGTCGTGCGCTTCTGGTAGGCCTGAACGGCAAGGCCAAGGCCCTTCCAATCACCCAGTGACGGCTCGGTGCAAAGGCGCTCCAGCAGCTTCAGCGACAGTGCCAGACGGTCGGCTTCTTCAGCGTCGATCGTATAGTTGATGTCGTATTTGGCCGCGATCTGGGCCAGGCGCAGGATGCGCGGGTAAAGCTCTTCCCAGACGCGATCTTCCTGCACCGATTGATAGCGCGGCGACAGGGCCGACAGCTTGACCGAGACGCCGTGGCCCGCTTCCGGACCTTGGCCCGTGGCGGTCTTGCCGACGGCCTCGATGGCTTCGCCATAGATCTTTTCATAGCGCTCGGCATCGGCAGTCGTGCGGGCACCCTCGCCCAGCATGTCAAAGCTGCACAGCCAGCCTTCCTTGTCGGAACGCTTCAGCGCGGCCTCGATGGTGCGACCGACCACAAACTGCTCGCCCATGATCTTCACCGCCGTGGCTACAGCCTGACGGATCACCGGTTCGCCGATGCGGGCGGCAATGCCCTTGATGAAGTTCGGCAGGTCGCGCTTCATCTCGTCTTCGGGCTCGACCAGCTTACCAGCGATCATCAGGCCGAAGCTGGAGAAGTTGACCAGCGGGCTGTCGGACTTGCCGATGTGGCTGGCCCACTCGGCCGAGCCGATCTTTTCCGAGATCAGCTTGTCGCGGGTCAGGGCGTCCGGCGTGCGCAGCAGGGCTTCTGCCAGCGTCATCAGCGCCAGACCCTCTTGGGTGCCCAGCGAATATTGCTGCAGGAAGCTTTCGACGACGCCCTGCTTTTTCTGGCTCTTACGGGCGTGCTCGACCAGTTCGGTCGCCTCAAGCAGAACCTTGGCACGCTCGGCATCGTCCAGAGGTTTGCGGGACAGAAGATCGGCAACCGTCTCGCGTTCATCGCGGAACTTGTTGCGGTCCAGATCGTCCCAATGACGAAGCTCGCTCGGCATCATGAATTCACTCCTGTGAATTTTTGCCTATATGCACAGTCAGGGCGAATGTGCTTCGATATTTAAACGCCAGAACCGCAGTTAATTTTCCAGCACAATCTTAACATGTGCCCCTGCCTCGCGCGAGCGTGACTACAGCGCATCGCTTTGATGTCTCGCCTTCGTCACAGCAAGCCGCTAGAACTGGCAAACTTTACGAAACGGCTCGAAGGCCAAATCGACTTCATGCGTATTGTTCTGGTCACTGACGCTTGGGAACCCCAGGTCAACGGCGTCGTTCGCACCCTCACCCGCACCGTGGCCGAGTGTCGTGCCATGGGGCACGAGGTCGACGTGATTGAACCCAGCCAGTTCAAGACCATACCCTGCCCGACCTATCCCGAAATCCGCCTTGCCCTCGGGGCCGAGGAAGAAATCCGCGAGCGTCTGCGCGCGTTTGAACCCGAGGCGGTTCACATCTCGACCGAAGGCCCGCTGGGCATCGCGACGCGCCGCATCTGCATCGAATGGAAGCTGCCGTTCACGACCAGCTACCACACCAAATTCCCCGAATATGTTTCGGCGCGTTTCCCCGTCCCGGTGCAGGTCGGCTATGCCTATATGAAGTGGTTCCACAAGCCGTCGGGCCGACTGATGGTCGCCACCCCGACGCTGCGTGACGAGCTGACCGAGCATGGCTTCCGCAATGTCTCGCCATGGACGCGCGGTGTGGACACCGACCTGTTCCGTCCCGACCTTGAGCCGATCTTCGAGGAACTGGGCGGCAAGGACTGGCCGCGCCCGTTCTTCCTGAACGTCGGCCGCGTGGCTGTCGAAAAGAATATCGAGGCCTTCCTCGAACAGGACCTGCCCGGCACCAAGATCATCGTCGGTGATGGCCCTGCCCGCCTTGAGCTTCAGGAAAAATATCCGGAAGCCAAATTCCTCGGTGCCAAGTTCGGTGAGGACCTCGCCCGCTGCTTCGCCGATGCGGACGTATTCGTCTTCCCGAGCTGGACCGACACCTTCGGTCTCGTGATCCTCGAAGCCATGGCGACCGGTACGCCTGTGGCCGCCTACCCCGCGCACGGCCCTATCGATATCATCCCAAACTCCGGCGCGGGCTCGATCAACGAGGACCTGCGCACCGCCTGCCTTGAATGTCTGAAGATCGACCGTAAGGATGTGCGTGCCTATGCCGAGAAGTTCAGCTGGCGCGCCTCGGCCGAGCAGTTCATCGAGAACCTGCAACCCTATCCCGAGCCGCAGCGGGGCCGCTTCTGGCGCCGCCTTCGCCGCATCGCCCGCCTGAGACGCAAACAGGCAGCCTGAAAATAGAAAACGCCCCGAAGGTCTCTTCGGGGCGTTTCTTTTTGGGCGTCGAGGGTGCGCTTAGTTCGGGCGCGCCATAACGATCTGGCCAGTGGCCTTTTCGCGCTCTGAAGCCAGTTCCTCTGCCTTCAGCGGCACAAGACCACGGTCTTGCAGATAGCCGCCACGGCCAGCCGAACCTTCCGACATGAACTCCATGACGAACTCTTGCAGGCCCGGAATGACGCCGATGTGCGCCTTCTTGACGTAGATGTAGAGCGAGCGGGCCAGCGGATAGGAACCGTCTGCAATGGCTTCCAACGAGGGGGCCACGCCGTCGATGGTCTCGGCCTTCACCGTGTCCATGTTCTGCTCAAGGAACGAGAAGCCAAACACGCCAAGCGAACCCGGCGTACGGGTCAGGGTCTGGACGAT
This sequence comes from Pseudomonadota bacterium, assembly GCA_023436945.1. Taxonomy (GTDB): domain Bacteria; phylum Pseudomonadota; class Alphaproteobacteria; order Caulobacterales; family Caulobacteraceae; genus Brevundimonas. Next base: position 8,693 of record JAEZHG010000122.1, read on the forward strand.
GGCGTTGTCGTTCTCGCCAGAGTCGATCCACAGGGTGTCTTCACGTAGGGTGTGGGTCAGGGCCTCGAACCGGTCCTTGTCGCCTTTCAGCGCTGCGCCAGCCGCAATCTTCTCGCCACCCGGTGCCATGCCCAGTTCGAGGAAGGCGTCACGCGTGCCCGAGGTGGGCGGCGGGCCGTAGACCTGAATGCGCTGGTTCGGCAGGGCCGGATTGACCTGATTCCACGAGGTGTTCGGGTTGGCGACGAACTTGCCCTCGGCATCCGGTATCTGCTTGGCCAGACCCATGTAGAGGTCTTCAAGGCGCAGGTTGAAGGCCGATCCGTTGCGGGCCGTGGCCACGACGATACCATCATAGCCGATCTTCAGTTCGATGATATCGGTGACACCGTTTTCAACGCAGCGGTCGAACTCGCTCTGCTTCATCTGGCGCGAGGCATTGGCGATGTCGGGGGTCGAGGGGCCGATACCGGCGCAGAAGGCCTGAATACCGCCGCCCGTACCCAGAGCCTCAACGCGGGGCTGTGCGCCACCGACGTTGTTACGGCCGAAGTTCTCGGCAACACGGGTAACGAAGGGGAAGACGGTAGAGGAGCCAGCGGCCCAGACACCTTCGCGGGCTTTCTGGTTGCCGGCACCGGAAGATCCATTTCCGCAGGCGGCCAGAGCCAGAACGGCAGCGGCGCAGGCGGTGATCTTAAGTACGCGGGTCGGGTAGGCAGTCATGGCCGGACCTCTCAAATCATCAATACACATCCGCATAGAGACGATTTGTGACGGTCCGGCCAGACCTTTATGACAGTCCGCGTAAACCTGTCGCTGTTACAGCAGGCGCTTACGCATGGCTTGCGACAGCATGTCGATCAGGGTCACGGCGATGACCACGATGATGACGACAGCCGAGACAGCCTTGAAGTCGAAACCGTTCATACGGTCGAACAGAACCTGACCGATACCACCAGCACCGATCAGACCCAGCACGGTGGCCGAGCGGCTATTCGATTCAAAGCGGTAAAGGGCGAACGAGGTCCACAGCGGAGCCACCTGCGGCAGGACGCCCCAGATGATTTCGTGCAGCTTCGAGGCACCGGTAGCGCGAACGCCTTCAACCGGACCCTTGTCGATCGATTCAACGGCTTCCGAGAACAGCTTGGCCAGAACACCAGCGGTGTTCAGGGTGATGGCCAGAACACCGGCGAGCGGGCCAAGGCCCACGGCGACGACGAACAGCAGACCCATGACCAGATCCGGGATCGAACGCAGGGCGTTCATGATCCAGCGAACCGGCTGTACCACCCACACAGGGGCGATGTTGCGGGCAGCGGCCAGACCCATCGGCACGCCGAGGAAGATGGCCAGGAAGGTGCCCCACAGAGCGATCTGGATCGTTTCCCACATCTTGGAAACGAACAGACGCCAGTCAGCGAAGTTCGGCTGAAGCAGATCAACAGCGAACGACTTCATGTTCGCCGAGTTGGTGAACAGACGCGACACATTGCCCAGATCGACTGCATCGATGCTGACGAGCAGGAGTACGGCCACACCGCCCCAGATCAGGATGTCGAGAGCGCGAGCGCCCATCGACTTGGCCGGCGGTGCAGGAATCGCCGTGGTAGTTACTGGAGCAGTGGTCACGGTTGGACCTCACGCAGAGCGCGCAGGCGCTTCAGTTC
>JAEZHG010000162.1 GCA_023436945.1 Pseudomonadota bacterium
GAACTGTGGCACCGACACGGACTGATAGGTCACCGACACCTTGTCGGCAGGCACCTTCAACAGGTCGATAACATCCTGACGCGTGGCCTCTGAGACGACGGCGATGTGGTCTGCACGCTCGGCGCTATCCTTGTGCAGGCGCATAAAGGCGTCGCGGTCGTTGGACGTGGTGTAGGGCAGGCGAAGGGGGATCATATCGTGGATGGTCACGATATTGGTCACGCCCTTGGCATAGAGCGGTAGCGGCACCGTCCAGTGCATCACGTCCGGCACAGGGCCGTCGGCGTCGAACAGAACAGGCGTAGTATGACCGTGCAAACTGTAGCAGCGCGCGGCGAGGCTATAGAGGTCCTTGGCCGCCCAAAGCGGATTGGCCTTCAACTCATAGGGCCAGATCACGCTGCCATCGCGGCGCACAGAAACAACGCTGCGGCCCTTGGCGCTCTGGCGCGTGGTGCGCGACAGCTCCCATTTGCTGCGCAGGGTTTTCTTGCCCTTCACCGGCTTGGTGCGGTCGAAGAGTATGGCCTCGTTGACGCTGTTGTCGGGCGTCAAAGCGCTGTGTGGGCCAAACAGAACCTGCGTTTCGACACCCACCTCCGACAGGGCCTCAAGCAAGGTATGGCCATAGGTGGCTATACCCGTGCCATGGGGCAGGGAGATGTTGAAGCCGTCGATGCAGATTTTGCTCAAGGTCGGGGCGTTCTTCTTGGTTGGCGTCAGCGAGGCCAGTTGCCTGCGCGGGTCAGGGCACCGGGCACAGGGCGGCCTAGATGCTGGCTGATCCATTGGGCGGTTTCGATCAGGGCATCCAGATCATAGCCCGTCTCGAACCCGCCGCGATGAAGCGCATAGACAAGGTCTTCGGTCGCCAGATTACCCGTGGCACCCGGCGCGAACGGACAGCCGCCGATGCCACCGACCGAGGCATCCAGAATGGTAATACCGGCCTCGATACCGGCATAGGCATTGGCAAGGCCGGTGTTGCGGGTGTCGTGGAAATGAAGGCGAAGGTCGGCGTCGCCTGCGACCTTGCGCGCGGCCTCGACTTTGCGGGTCACGCTCCACGGATCGGCCACACCGATGGTGTCGGCCAGCGCGATTTCTTTCAGTCCCAATTCGGCTACGCGGCCCACCATGTCGGTGACCTGTTGGACCGAAACCTCGCCATCGAACGGGCATCCCCAGACGCAGGACAGGGTGGCTGACAGCGACGGTATGCCCTCGCCAGCACCCTCGGCATTTGCACGGCCCGCGACGATGGCGGCCAGCATCTCGATCTGTTGATCCGGCGTCAGGCCCTGGTTTTTGACGCCAAAGCCTTCGCTGACGGACAGTGAGACGTTCACCTCGTCCACACCTGTACCCAGTGCGCGGTCATACCCCTTTCCGTTCAGAACCAGACCTATGCGGCTGCGGCCCTGCTCGGCAGGCAGGGCAGCCATGACCTCTTCGGCACCGGCCATCTGGGGCACGTATTTCGGATGGACAAAGCTGACCGCCTCGATGCGGCGGGCGCCTGCGGTCTCAAGGCGACGGGTGAACTCGGCGCGCAGTTGCGGCGACAGGATCGCCTTTTCGTTTTGCAGTCCGTCGCGCGGTCCTACTTCGACGATCTCGATAAAACGCTTACTCACTGCGTGGTCTCCACGTTCGTAAAGCCCGCCGGCGCATAGACGGTCAGGCGGACATCGTCGCCCTTGGAATAGTTGTGGCCTCGAACCTCGCCGACAGCGCGGCCAGCCGTGCGGGCCTCGGCCAGCGCCTGACGGAAGGCGTCCTCGTCACGGGCTTCAACGATGGCGGGGCGGCCTTCGGCCAGTGCGCGGGCGGCACCCTCGGCATCGGTCAGTTGGGTTTCCTTGCCTGTCAGGAAGACGAAGCTCGGCTCATGGAAGGTGGTGATGGCTACAGGGCCGGGCAGGCGACCCTGCGCGGGATGGACGCCCGCCTTTTCCATCACCTTCACAAGTTCCGGCGAGACCGACAGCGGGCGCAGTTGGCGGATGGTTCCGGTCAGACCCGCATGGGCGATGATGCCAAAGATCATAGAGGCAATGACTGCGGTAACCGCCGCGCGATTCACCATCATGAAGCCACCGATAAGCGCCGCCATGGCGGTGCAGACGATGGTCATGGTGGCCCACGTCTGGGCAGTCGAGCGGCCAAACTCGGTCAGGCCATAGACGGTGGTCAGGCACAGGATCACGCCGACAAACAGGCCGAGTATGGCCCCGACCCAGCGCGACAGGCGACCAATCGGACGGGTCAGCGCAACCGCCATCAGCAGGGCCAGCGCCCCGAATGTAGGAAGAGTGTAGTGCGCCAGTTTGGTCGGCATCAGTTCGAACATCAGCCATGCTGGAACCAGCCAGCAGACCGCAAAACGCACCACGGGCTCTGCGCGGTGTTTCCACCCGGTCGAGAGGGCGGCGGGCAGCATCAGCGTCAGCGGGAAGAGCAGCAGCGGAGCCAGCAGTAGATAGGTCCCCGGTGGCGAGCCATGGCTTTCATGTGCGCCCGCCAGCTTGGGAGCCAGATCGCCAAAGATCGCTTCGCGCCAGAAGCCGCCGTCGGTGGCGATGGTAATGGCAATCGCCCATGGGCCGACAAGTATGGCCAGTAGCACTACGCCCCAGCCCCAACCCAGTTTGCCCAGCCAACGGATGTTGCGATCCCACAGGCTCAGCGCCGCAATCGACAGGGCAATCACCAGCGGGCCGATTGGGCCCTTGATCAGGATCGACAGTCCAATCGCGCCCCAGAACAGGAGCTTGTGCAGACGATGTGGCCGTTCATTGGCTCGCGTTGACAGATAGATGCGCAGCAGCGCCGCCATCGACAGGGTGGTCAGACCACACAGGACCGCATCGGTCTTGGCGATACCGGCCTCGGTGGACAGAAGGAAAGTCGCGCCCAGCATGGCACCGGCGAGGAAACCCGCGCGGTTGCCCAGTGTCGCAGATGCCGCCCAAGCCAATGCCCACGCCGCCAGCATGGCCCCGAACAGCGAGGGCAGGCGATAGGGACGGATATCACGGTCCGCCGTATCCGATACGGCGCTAACGGCGACAGCCTGCGCCCAATAGATGCCTATCGGCTTTTTCCAGCGCGGCTCGTCCTGAAAGCGGATGTCGATGAAGTTGCCGCTATCCACCATCTGGGAGGTAGCCTGAGCGAATCGGCTCTCGTCGCGGTCGAGCGGCGGCAGCAGCATCAGGCCCGGCAAGCCCGCAATCAGGGTCAGCAGGGCCGCCATCAGCGGGCCGCGCCATCCGGCGATATATTGGTCGAGGTTCGGGCGCATCATCCCTTAGTCGTATCACGGTGATAAGGTGGGGCGAAAGGCGTTGCGGACCGGCAGGTGAAAACCGTGCCTGTTTGATGACTTTCTGGCTGTGCAATCGTGGGGTTGTCGGCGAATATCCTTTCCATACTATGGGTTACATCCTGACCCAGCCTGCAACCGCACCGGAGAGCCTCTTGGCCACAGTTCACGAACCCGTCGATGTTTCTGTGGTTGTGCCTGTCCATGACGAGGCGGGGGCTGCGGTCATACTGGCCAGAGAGATCGCGGCGGCCTTTGAAGGCTGGTCCTACGAGATGATCTTCGTCAACGACGCCAGCCGCGATAACACTCTTGAACTGCTACAGGCAGCCAAGGCCGAACTGCCGCGTCTTCGTGTTCTGACCCACGAACAGAACGCCGGACAGAGCCGTGCAGTCCGCACGGGACTTATAGCGGCGCGCGGGGATGTGGTGGTGACGCTGGATGGCGACGGCCAGAACCCTGCCTATGAGGCCCCGCGTCTGGCCAAGGCCTTAATGGAGGCCCCAAGCACGGTTGGGCTTGTCGGTGGTCGCCGCGTGAAGCGTCAGGACAGCGAGGCCAAGCGTTTCGCCTCGCTGTGGGCCAACCGTATTCGCAAGAAACTACTGAAGGACGATGCGGACGACACGGGCTGCGGCCTCAAGGCCATCCGCCGTCAGGTGTTTCTGGCACTACCCTATTTCGACCATTTCCATCGCTACCTACCCGCGCTGGTGATGCGCGAGGGGTTTGAGAACCGCTATCTGGACGTGGACCATCGCCACCGCGAAACGGGCCGTTCGAAATACACCAACTGGGGTCGCCTACGGGCCTCGGTATCGGACCTGCTGGGCGTGATGTGGCTGAAGTCCCGCGCGCGCCCGATCGGCTCGGTGCGCGAGCTTTAGGGCCTAGCTGAACGCCAGAAAAATGGTCGCAACGACGCCGAGGTCGAACAGGCGGGCGGCAAAGTTGATGATCGAGGTCATGGAGGCTCCATCCGGGATGCCTCCTTCCAAGCAAATGCAGTGCCAGATTGGCGCGGTGACCTAGATTTCCGTCTTCTTGCGGATACCGGGCTCGGGCCTGCGATCGTTGGGGCCTGAATATTCGCGGCTTAGGTAGGTTGAGCGGGCAGCATCCAGAACCGGAGGTCCGCCCTTCAGGCCGCGCTTCTTGCCCGGTTGACCCAGCACCTGGGCGGCAAAGGCCGCCGGGGGCGGCACTGCTGGCGCGGCAGGCTTTGCCGGGGCAACCGAGGATGCAGGGTCATCGCCTTCACCCGTGGCCACCAGTTCGCGACCCTTGCGATAGGGGTTGCGCCGGTCGCCGCGACGGCGATCCTGATCGCGGCGGTCCAGCGGATCGAACTGGGTATAGCCGTCGGTAGGGCTGACAGGATCTATCGGCGGGGGCGTCATGCGGCGGGCTTGCCGTCGCTGGCTTTCGACAGCTTGTCCAACTGGGCGCGCATGGCATCCATCTGGCGGCGCATCTCGGCCAGATCGTCATTGGTGGCAGATGGCGCGGCGGGTGCTTCCTCGGCCTTTTGCGCCGTCGGCTGCGCGCCATAGCCAAAGGCCGGGAACATCTTCATGGCGCGGTCGAACATGGCCATGTTCTGGCGCACGGCCTCTTCCATGAAGCTGGAGCCCATCATGGCACCGCCGGGCGTTTGGGCGAAGGCCTTGGTGAACTGCTGGCGGAACTCTTCCTGCTGGCGTGCGAAGCTGTCGAGCGACATCTCGAGGTAGGACGGCAGGACGGCCTGAACCTTGTCGCCATAGAAGCCGATAAGCTGACGCAGGAACTGGACGGGCAACAGGGCTTCGCCGCGGTTTTCCTGTTCAAAGATGATCTGGGTCAGAATCTGGCGGGTCAGATCGTCATTGGTCTTGGCGTCGTAAACGACGAACTCCACCCCCTCGCGTACCATCTGGGCCAGATCGTGCAGCGT